>JALVLX010000202.1 GCA_027032855.1 Flavobacteriales bacterium
AATCAAATTTAAAAAATACTGCTAAAAAAACACAGTTGTAAATCCATAATTTTATGAAAAACCCATAATAGTGCAACATGGCGTTCATGTTGGGTCGTGCCGACCACACGAACGCTTAGTTATTAGCCATTGTTTTTCTTTAATATATATAGTTGTTCTTTTATGTATTTCTTATTTGATGATTTTCCGTTGCTATTGCTTTTAAATCTTAAATAATCGTATTCTTTCAATATTACTTTTCCTTTTTTTTCTAATATTTTTATAATTTCATTTTGAGGCATTAAACCTTCATTGTTGTAACTCAAAAGTAAGTATTTATATTTACCTGACAAAACTATGTGTTCCAATTCGTTTAGGGCTTTATCACGATTGCAAAAAACCGATTTTTGATTATCGTAGTTTCTCATTCCGGAAACACCTTTTATTTCAGGATTATCATATTTTGCAATAGTTTCTAATAGATGATAATTAGGTGCATATTGTCTTTGGTTATATGGCGGGTCTAAATAGATTATATCGTAATTAAATTTGTTCAATATTTCTCTACTGTCCACATTATATACAAAATGTTCGGTGTTGCTTTGTATCAAATTTATTCTTTTCAATTCAAAAGGTTTTAAGGCTCGTCTGTCCCAATCTTTTTTGTAAGCAGCAAAAACGCCTAAAATATTTGCAAAAAACGGCACACTTTCAATCAAACACGCGAGTAAAACAAAATATTCATTTTCGCTGATGAGATTGTTATTTTTCCATTGTTCTATTTGTGTTCGGACGGCATCAATTTTTTTGCCGTTTTCGGGGATAAAATATTTACGATTTGATGTTTCGTTTGGGGTATAATTTTTATAAATAAACCCTTCAATTCCTTGTAAATCATTCAGATATTCAAGAACAAGGTCGAAATTATCTGCTACTAATTTTCTTGATGTTATATCAATAGTTGAAAGTAATTTTTCAAATTGAGGTATCGTATTGTTTTCGATATATGCTTTTTGTAAAACATAACTAAAATACAGTAAATCAGACGATACGATTTGAAAGTTATTTTGTTTGAAAAACTTGCCTACATTGGCTGTTCCCGCAAAGTAATCAAAAAACAAACTGCCTTCAACATTATTGGCTTTGATTTCTGAAAATATCCAATTTACTAACCTTTCTTTATTCCCTATAAATCTCATTTCCAATAACTGAATATATTTTTGAAAGATTTTTTGAATAATTCCGGTGCTGTAATACTGACAAGAATATATCCATCTAATGTCAAAACAAAACTGATTTTTCCAATCGGTTTTTTTCTGTCTTTTCCACCATATAAGACAACCGTTCTAATTATTTTGTGTTTGGGATAATATGCTTTGATGTAAAGTTTTTCAAAATATTTAAACGTAGAAAGTTGCTTGATGCCCGCATCAGCATTTTGATACATTTCGCCTTCAATGTTAATGATTTCTTTTTTATCGGGGTCAAGTAATACCAAATCGGGCAGAGCAATTATCTCCTTTTTGTATCCTTTTTTATATGCTTGACGATTGTGGTATTTTACAACGGCTAATTTTTCGCCTTTCTCTGTTAAAAAATAACCTCTTTCGCAACCTGCGTGATTATGATAAATTGTAAATCCGTTTGAAAATTCCTCTACAACAATGTCTAAAAGTATTGTGCCTATTTTTTCTCCATTTGTATCATAATGCCAATAATCATCATTTAACATTGCAACGGGGATTTTTAACCCTGAAAGTTTAATGTTGATTTGGTTAGCTATTTGGATAAACTTATTTGTCTTGCCAACACTTTTTTGGTCAGATAAATTATGTTGCGTAATGACAATGTCTTTATTCCAACCTAATTTTCTTAAACAAGCCGAAATAATAGTTGTAGTGCCAATACTTGGGTCGCTTGCCAATCTGCCTCCTTTTTCTAATTTGGCAGAAATTGTAATTTTATTTTTGTATTTCCTTAATTTGATGCTTGTGCCGTTTTTTGTTTCGGGCATTTTGTTTTTTAAGGTGATAATTTCGTCAATAGTTTTAAAAGCATCAAATTTTTTATCGTCAATACCTGTTTTGCCAATTATTTCAACACCTAATGTTTTTAAAAGTTTGGTGCCGAAAATATTGGTTAGTGTAGCTTTTTCTTTTTGTTCAACTTGCAAATTATACAACATTATTTTGCGAACATTCGGATAATAAAAGTCGGCATAAACAAATTTTGTCGCACGTTGGTAAATTCCTGTATTTCTGCTTTCTTTATCGTCTGTTTTTGTTTCCTCAATGACGTAAATAGGTTTGTCCTTTGGGGTTGGTTCTTTGGAAGTTTCAAAAACAAGATAGTCAACAAAACTGGAATTACCACTTACAATTTTTAAAAAGATTTTTGGAAGTTTTGGCGACTTAATTCCTGTGATTTCATAGACAAAAGTAAATTTCTTTTTTTCAATTATCGGAATAATGCGAATGTTATCAATAAAAGCGGATATTTTCTTATCTTTCAGGTATAATTGTAAAATCGTTTCAATTACTTCTTTTTTGGGTCTTTCCTCTGTTAATATCCAAAGCTGTTTTTTCATATTTAGAATAATGTTGGGGGCTTATTGGGTTCGTAATTTGTTATCAAAACTTCTACGCTTCCGTTTTTTTCTCTGTTTTTAGTTTGGTAATTAGAGTTTGCATAATTCTTTTTGATGTAGTTGATTATAAAACCGTTTTTGTTAATCCAATCTACAAGCAAATAATTTGTTTTTCCTTTATGTTCAATCACATTAGATAAGGCAAATTTGATATTTTTTCTATCTAAATTTGATAGAATTTGTAGTAATTTAATTTCCTCTTTTTCAT
>JALVLX010000203.1 GCA_027032855.1 Flavobacteriales bacterium
CGTCAACAAAATGGTGTTATACACATCATCAACGGTACAACCGCGGCTTAAATCGTTTACGGGTTTGTTTAGTCCTTGCAACATCGGACCTATGGCTAAGGCACCTGTTTCACGCTGTACGGCTTTGTAGGTATTGTTTCCGGTATTGAGGTCGGGAAAAATTAAGACACTGGCTTGACCGGCAACCGGAGAATCCGGCAATTTTTTCTTTCCGACACCGAGGTCAACCGCTGCATCGTACTGAATCGGTCCTTCGACTAAAATATCCGGACGTTTTTGCTTGACAATTTCCGTAGCTTGACGCACTTTTTCAACATCTTCGCCTTTTCCCGAACTTCCTGACGAATATGACAACATCGCTACTTTGGGATTGATACCGAACTTTTTAGCCGAATCGGCAGATGCTATGGCTATTTCAGCTAATTCTTCCGAATTGGGATTAGGATTAATGGCACAATCGGCAAAGGCAGATACGCGGTCAGGCAAGCACATAAAGAAAACCGATGACACTAATTTTGCATCAGGTTTGGTTTTTATCAATTGCAATGCCGGTCGTATAGTGTGTTGCGTTGTATGAACGGCTCCCGATACCATACCGTCGGCATCACCTGTCAAAACCATCATGGTGCCAAAATATGATACATCTTTAACCAAATCGTAAGCTGTGGTTTCCGTTACGCCTTTATGCTTACGCAATTCGTAAAGTTTGTGAGCGTATTGATCTAACTTAGGTGCGGTTTCAGGGTCAATAATTTCAACTTTTTTGCAATCCAGATTGATACCGTTATTTTTAACGATATTACAAATTCGTTCTCGCTTACCAAGCAAAACAATATCTACCAAACCGTTGGCTTGCAAACGGCAAGCAGCTTTTAAAATACGCACATCATTTCCTTCGGGTAAAACAATTTTTTTATGATCACGACTTGCCCATTCTTCCAAGCTATATAAAAACATGGATGGCGTCATGTTTTCGTTTTCATACTTAATCAATCTATTCAATATCTGTTTGACACCGACATATTTTTTAAACAAACGGATAGACCGCATAATTTTGCGTGTATCAAACGGATTGATACGCGGTTTTAACCCGGCTATTTTACTACTGGCTTCAAAAGTATTGGGTTTTATAACAATAATAGGCATACCGGGATTAATACCGCCTATAAGTTTTACAACCGGTTTTTCGGGCATAATACCACCTGTAAGTACCAATCCTGAAATATTCGGATAGGCATCACTTTTGTCTGCTTGGATAGCTCCAAGTATCAAATCGGCACGGTCACCGGGAGTAATAACTACCGATTTATCACGCAATCTGTTTAAGTAATGGCGCAATTGCATGGCACCTACTTCGTATTGCTTAACGGGTTTTTCCAAATGATTTTCACCAAAAAGCACTTTACCGTTAAAATAATTTAAAATGTCGCGCATACTGGGTTTGAGCAAATTCTCGTCGCGTGGTACAGCCGCCACATAAGTATCTTTATCAACCACTTTTTTCATCCGGTTGATGACGGTTTTTATATTTTTAGGTTTAATTTTATTAGCAATGATTGCCAGAACTTCAACATTTTCTTCTTTAAAATTATCGTAAGCCAATTTGATATTACCTACGTATTCATCAAAAGTTTTGGAAATACCACTGGACACCAAAATGGTAGGAATAGACAAATTGGAGGCTAACTTGACATTCAGTTCAAATTCAATCATGGTACCTTCACCCGAAAAATCACTACCTTCAATCAAAATAAAATCAAACTTTTTTTCAAGTTTTTTATATTTACGGATAATGGTTTCCAATATCTTTTTTTCTTGACCTTTGTTGAGCATATCAATGATTTCGCTTCTGCTGAACCCGTAAGCATCGTTGTAAGACAAATCCAAATTAAAATGACGAATCATCGTCGTAATGTGGTTATCCTGTTTCCCTTCGGGATAATCATTGATAACAGGGCGAAAATACCCGACTTTGTTTTTACGGATAAGTAATTCGTTCATCAATCCGATACTGATGAGAGATTTGCCACTAAAAGCTTCAATGGTGGCGATATAAACTGCTTTGTTCATTGTGATAAAATTTTATATTGCAAATTTATCAATAATAGCGGGTATAAAAATGATTTTTTAGATTTTTTCGTAAAAAAAACGCCGAAAAATTTCGACGTTTTTAATTATTGGTTGTTTGATTGAATTTTATAATTCCGTCTGGGATGGGAGACTGACGGGGCGGTAACAAACGTTGACAATAGACGTTTTAACAAAACGTTTCTACCGCATTACCAATACCTTCTTCACACTCAAATAATTTTGATGCATAAATCTCACAAAATACAAACCGGTATTTTGTATGCTGTATGTCATAGCATTTTTAACCTTTCCGGCATATAATTGCTTACCGTTTTCGTCATAGATTTCAATGCGTCCGGATTTGTCTTTCAAGTTGATATTGATTTTGCCGGGTTGTGCATATACCGACCACTCATCTTTAAGCACATCGTCAACCGAAGCCGGTGCTTGTGCATCAAAAGCTTCTATTTGAGAACCATTGGATCTGATAGCTTCAAAATGCAAAGTATTGCCGTTGATATGCAATTTACAATAATGATTAGATTCATCAGTCTTTACAATGTTAGGATAATTGGCATTGGGAGTGTACAAAGGTGCACCACCGCCACCGGTTGTAATATGGTATATCCCGTTGACAACTGCTCTGGAATAATAATGATTGTGTCCTGTAATGACAAATTTTACTCCGTATTGCTCAAAAAGCGGTTGTAAAATATTTTGCACATTAGTATTGTTACTATGTCCGCCTGC
>JALVLX010000204.1 GCA_027032855.1 Flavobacteriales bacterium
CACTTCAAAACAATCATATTAATCGATTTACTCCTAATAATAGTGTAAATCCTGTTAATAAACAATATGCCAAAGTACGTAGGCAAATCAAAATTGAGTTAAATACAAATAAAGAAAAGTAATTTTGAGTTTGTTGTTAACCTTTATTCTCATAGCTTAATTTTAGTATTATAATCCCGTATGAGAAAAATCATACGGGATTTTTCATTTTATTCCTCATCTCTTACCTCTCATCTTTTAACAACTTTTAACTTTCAACTATAATCATATCACCCCTTCGGGGTTCAATGTTATTTTCTATTGTTTTTTGTTTTAGACGCACAAACCGTGTGCCTCTACATATTATTTTTCCTCTTTCCATAGAGACGAATTGCAATTCATCTCTACACATTTTCAATATCAGAGGCACGAACCGTGCGTCTCTACATTCAACTTTTGACTTTCAACTTTTAACTTTTAACTATATTATAGTATCTTTGCATTTTAATCAAAATCAGTGTTTTTATGCAGTTATCCGAACAAGAAATTGTCAGAAGAGAATCGTTAAACAAATTGAGAGAGTTGGGTATAGACCCTTATCCGGCTGATGAATATAAAGTGACGGCTAAAATTGCCGATATTTTAAACAACTTTGATGACTACGAAGGCAAAGAAGTACAAGTAGCCGGTCGTATGATGAGTCGTCGTATTATGGGTAAAGCTTCTTTTTCAGAATTAAAAGATGCAACTGGCCGTATGCAAATTTATATCAACCGTGATGAATTATGCCCGGGAGAAGACAAAACCATGTACAATACGGTTTTTAAGAAATTATTGGACATTGGTGATATTATCGGTGTTAAAGGCGAAGTGTTCAAAACCCAAGTAGGCGAACCTTCAATAAATGTTAAAGAATTAACGGTTTTATCTAAATCTTTAAGACCGCTTCCTGTCGTAAAAATTGATGCCGAAGGCAAAGTGCACGATGCTTTTTCCGACCCGGAATTACGTTACCGCCAACGTTACGTTGATTTGATTGTCAACGATAACGTTAAAGATACCTTTATCAAGCGCACTAAAATCATCAATACGATGCGTAAATTCTTTAACGAACGCGGTTATCTGGAAGTGGAAACACCTGTTTTACAACCCATTCCCGGTGGTGCGGCAGCCCGTCCGTTTATCACGCATCACAATGCCTTGGATATTCCTCTGTACTTAAGAATTGCTAATGAGTTGTATCTTAAAAGATTGATTGTAGGCGGATTTGACGGGGTTTATGAGTTTGCTAAAGACTTTAGAAACGAAGGTATGGACAAAACACATAATCCCGAGTTTACTGTAATGGAACTTTATGTACCTTACAAAGACTACAATTGGATGATGGATATGACCGAACAACTGCTTGAAAAAGTCGCTAAAGAAGTAACCGGAGATACCAAAGTCAAAATGGGCGACAAAACCATCGATTTTAAAGCACCTTACCCGCGTGTGCCTATCCTCGATGCCATTAAAGAACACACCGGCTATGACCTGCATGGCAAATCTGAAGAAGAAATCAGAGAAATAGCCAAAAAATTGGATATTGAAGTAGATGAAACCATGGGAAAAGGCAAGCTGATTGATGAAATTTTCGGTGAAAAATGTGAACATCATTATGTTCAACCGACTTTCATTACAGATTACCCCAAAGAGATGAGCCCGCTGACCAAAGCACATCGTAGCAAACCGGGCTTAACTGAGCGTTTTGAATTGATGGTAAACGGCAAAGAGTTAGCCAATGCTTATTCTGAGCTAAATGACCCTATTGACCAACGCGAACGTTTTGAAGAACAATTGCGCTTATCAGAAAAGGGCGATGACGAAGCCATGTTTATCGACCAAGATTTCTTGCGGGCATTGGAATACGGCATGCCACCAACTTCAGGTATTGGTATCGGTATTGACAGGTTGACTATGTTCTTAACGGATAATGACAGCATTCAAGAAGTGATTTTCTTCCCGCAAATGAAACCGGAGAAAAAAGCAGTTGCGCTTACTGATGATGAGAAAGCCGTTTTAAAATTATTGAAAGAACAATCGCCGGTATTATTGCCGGAACTGAAAGCGCAAGCCGGACTGTCCAACAAAAAATGGGATAAAGCCATCAAAGGACTAACCAAAAAGAAACAAGCCAAAGTAGAAAACACCGACAATGGTTTGTTTGTAAAATCGGTTGATTAGTCTGACCTGACCTGATAGGTTTTCAAAACCTGTTAGAGGTCTTAAAAAAATAAAAAAGGTCACCTATTTGGCGACCTTTTTATTATGAAAACACTACTTATTCAGCTGTTTCTGCTTCAGCTTCAGTATTAGCTTCGCCTTCTGCTTTTTCGGCAGCGGCGGCAGCAGCTTCAGCTCTTTTTGCTTCAGCGGCAGCTTTGGCTTTAGCTTCAGCAATAGCTTTTTCGTCACGGATTGGGGTTACTTCAAATTCTAAATCTACGATTACATCTCTGTGTAAACGTACTTTAGCATTGTATTTTCCGATACGTTTAACGTTACCACCAATAACTTGAATGTATTTTTTATCAATTTCAAAACCTTCTTTGGCTAAAGTTTCTGCCAAGTTTTGGTTGTTGATAGAACCGAATAATTTATCTCCGGCACCAACTTTGGCGGGAATTTTAACTTGTAAAGCTTTTAATTGTTCTGCCAATTTTTGAGCTTCGTCAACAATGTGTTTTTCTTTAAAAGCTCTTTGTTTTAATTTTTCGGCTAAAACTTTTTTGGCAGAAGGTGTGGCTAATACGGCATAACCTTGCGGTATTAAATAATTTCTACCGTAACCGTTT
>JALVLX010000205.1 GCA_027032855.1 Flavobacteriales bacterium
CTAGCTCAGTAACCTAAAGTTGAAGGTTGAAAGTTATTGTACTTTTTTTCATTGATAAATAATTTATTACCTCATAACATATCGCTATTTAAAACTGCACTTTGAACATTACAAACTTTCAACATTACGAACTTTCAACATTATAAACTTTCAACATTATAAACTTTCAACTAATATCCCTCCACATCATCATCTTTATTTCTGCTGTCTCCTGCTCCTTCAAGCTTGCCGTCTTTGACCAAAATTGCTTTGACAATTCCCATATATTTAACTTGCTTGAGTTTGTGTCCGGCTTGCTTCAAGCTATCCATAACATCCTTGTCAAAAGTTTTCTTTTCATACATAATATAATCCGGTAAAAATTGGTGATGAAAGCGCTTGGCTTGCACGGCATTATACATATTCATATCAAAATCAACCACATTCAAAATTGTTTGAAAGACAGAGGTGATAATCGTTGAACCACCGGGCGTTCCCAAAACCATAAAAAGCTTGCCGTCTTTGGTGACGATAGTAGGCGTCATAGAGCTAAGCATGCGTTTTTGAGGCGCAATGGCATTGGCTTCGGCACCTATCAAACCAAACTGGTTGGGCACACCGGGTTTGGCACTGAAATCGTCCATTTCGTTGTTGAGGAAAAAGCCGTAACCGTCCACAATGACTTTGGAACCGTAATTTGAATTTAAAGTTGTGGTGCAAGATACTGCCATACGATTTTTATCTACTACTGAAATATGTGTGGTTTCAAAACTTTCTTTGTGTAACTCAAATTTACCGGCAAAAATATGATTGCTAGGTGTAGCTTTTGCCGGGTCAAAATCAGTCATACGGTGTTTGAGATATTCATCGTCAAGTAAAGTGTCCAACGGCACGGGATAAAAATCACTATCACCCAAATATTTAGCTCTGTCAGCATACACGCGTTTTTCGGCTTCAACCATCAAGTGTGTGGTTTTGTATGAATGAAATCCCCATTGTTTGATGGGATATTGCGACACGATTTTGAGCAACTGTCCCAACGCCACCCCACCACTTGAAGGCGGTGGCATTGAAATAACTTCGTAATTCTTGTAGGGTACAATAATCGGTTTTCTAAATTTTGCTTGGTATTTTTTCAAATCCTCCAAGCGGATAATACCGCCGCTTTTGGTTACCTTATCCACAATGGCTTGTGCTACGGGACCTTCATAAAAAGCTTTTGGTCCTTTTTCGGCTATCAACTTTAAGGTTTTTGCCAAGGCGGGTTGTTTTAAAATATCACCTTTGAGCCAACGTTCTCTGATAAAAGTTTTATTATCGGGATTCCATTTCAAAAAATCCTCTTTGTACTTATTAAGACGGAATGATTCACTCTCGGAAACAGCAAAACCCTTTTGTGCCAATTCTACTGCCGGCATCACCAATTTTGACCAATCTTTGAGCTGTCCGTATTTTTGCCAAGCGGCATACAAGCCGGCAACAGTCCCCGGGACACCAACTGCCAAACCGCCATTGCGGCTTAAGCCGTCAATAACATTACCGTTTTCGTCCAGATACAAATCTTTGTGCGCTTTGAGAGGTGCCGTTTCACGATAATCGACAGCTGTCACTTCGCCTTCAGGAGTACGGATAATCATAAAACCACCACCACCGATATTACCGGCGCGCGGATAAACCACCGACAAAGCAAAATTGGTTGCCACCATTGCATCAACGGCATTACCGCCTTGCTTTAAAATATCAACCCCGATTTTGGAAGCTATAGCATTGGCCGACACGACCATAGCAGTATCACTAACTAGTTGTTGTTGAGCTTTTTGCGAAACATTGTTTTGTTTACATGAAAAAATTAGTAAACTTAAAATACCTATCAGGAATAGTTTTTGCATAACTTATGAATTATTAAAGCTTAAATATAAAATTTTATTTTTAATTTAGACCTAAATTTAAATTTCACTTATGAAAAAACTTATCTTTTTGACGTTTATTTTTAGCATGTCACTGATTTTGAATGCACAAAAGACGACATTAAAAGTTTACGGCTTACCGGTTGACACCTTAAAGACCATGGTGGAAAAACACCCGAAATATTTTGAACATCTGAAAAATGTATGGCTCAAAAGCCCTTCAAAAATCAAACAAGACGAACTGATGCTGTTATACTACGGGAGTGTTTTTATGAAAAAATACGCACCGGTAAAAGAAGATAAAACCGTAGAACAAATTGCGAAATATACCGGTCAACTGGATTTCCAAAATGCCATAAAAGAAGGTGAAAAACTGATGGAAGTCTATCCGCTCAACAGCCGTTTGTACATGTTGCTGGGGTATGCATATAAAAAAATAGGCGAACGGCAAAAATCAAAATACTATTACAAAAAATACGGAGACTTGTTACGTATTCCTTTGTATAGCGGTAGTGGCAAAGATTTTGACAACGGCTTTGTCATTCGAATAATCAGTGATGAATACCTGATTTTAAATCAAAAAAACTTGGAAATGGTACAACAGGAAGTGCGGTATCATAACAAAATACCGTTTGACGTACTATTGGTCAAACCGGTTTCAAAAGATAACAAACGAATGAAAGTGTTGCCAAAAGACAAATTGTATTTCAATATTTACTTACCCTATTTTGTAGGCGGACATAAAACATACAAAATGGTACAAGAAGAAGCAATGCGCAAGTATAAAATTCATAAAAAAACCACCAAAAATAAGAGACATTAAGTATCAAGTAGCTTGTGTCAAGTGACAAGTTGGATAAGGGATAAGGGATAAGGGATAAGGGATAAGGGATAAGGGATAAGGGATAAGAGATGAGG
>JALVLX010000206.1 GCA_027032855.1 Flavobacteriales bacterium
TCTTTGGCCAGTTTGGAATATCTGATGTATTCATTTGTGTTGATATATCCAATAATTTATTACGAACAACAACTGAAAAAATCTGCCGAAACCACATGAACCGCCGTAAGACAAAAATATGTTTCTTTGCTAATTTTCAAACCAAAGACAAACGGTCTATCGGTGGGGCTACGGTATTGTCCAAAAGAATTTTTGATTTTGTTGCCGGTAAACCGGAATTAGAGGTTAAACACTGTCAAATCAGACATTTTTGGCGTCCAAAATTTCAAATTATCGACTACCTTGTTTGGTTTTTCAGATTTCCTTTTGTTATTTACAAATATGATGTGGTGAGTTTTCACGTTACCCGCGATTTTCACTTTACCGCCGGACATATTTTGTGGTTGTGGGCACGTTTGCCGGGTAAGAAAACCGTTTATCATTTATTTGGCGGTGGGTTTCACCGGCAATATGAACGTATGCCTAAAATTTTGCAATTCATTGCCCGCAAAACCATTTTAAAATCGGATTATTTTATGGTTGAAACTTTGGAGATGCTAGACTATTTTAAGCAAAAGGGCTACAAAAATATAGTCTGGTTGCCCAATTCGCGGCAACCGGTTTCACAGATTGATAATAACAAAGTTTTTTCTAAAAAAATAGCTTTTTTCTCCAGAATTATGCCCGACAAAGGTGTGCCGGAGTTGATACAAACAGCAGAACTTTTACCGGCGGATTATCAATTGGATGTTTACGGACCTATCGATGCCGTTTATTATAAATCCAATCCGTTTGAGAATACCAAAGTCAATTATAAAGGTATCGTACATCCCGACGAGGTAATTGAAAAACTCCTGCAATACGATGTCTTATTGATGCCTACTTATATCTCTCGCGAAGGTTACCCGGGTATTATTATCGAGGCGTTGAGTGCAGGTATTCCCGTTATTACCACCGATTGTTGTGTGATGTCCGAAATGATAACGGAGGGCTACAACGGTTTTTTGGTACCGGTGAGAGATGCTAAAGCCATAACCGAAGCTATTTTACGGTTTAATAATGAAAATTATCCGGAATTTAGAAAGCATGCGCTGGAAAGTTTTAAAAAATTCAATAGCAATATAGTGTTTGAAAAAATCGTTAAAGCTTATACCGGTAATCCCAGTTAATATGACCAAACTTCCTTCAAATAAGAGTATTTTTCTCAGTTTATTTGTGTTGTTATTGTTCTACAACCTGTCATTTTATTCCGGAGTTTATCACAGATTGGAACAGTCGCGTTACAGTTGGGAACAAATGACCGTACTTGACAGTATCAAACCTGTAAAAATTTTGTCGGCTTCTCAAAAAAATATGGACTTAATGTTTGCTTACAAATCATTGCCGTCTCCTGAAAAGACTTATATTTTAGACAATCATGAGCAAACTTACCCGTTCCGGTTTAAGTATATTACTAAACATCACGACACTTTACGATTTTTCGGAATACGGTGGATAAAAGGCATGCCCAAGGATTTTACAAAAAAATATATTTTACAAATTGTTGATTTACCTTTGAAACAAGCATACAAGGAAAAATAGTTTTGAGTATAAATGCAAAAATTGAACGAAACATATCGCCATTTCCTGTCAAATAAATTCCGTGATAATCCGGTTGTTTTCAATTGGCTGTTTCTTATGACAGTTGTAACAATACCCTTCCCGGATTACAGTTTGACTTCCAAATTTATGATTGCATTAGGTGTATATTGGCTTTTCTTTTTTGGTTCATTTAAAGCAAAGATGAGACAATTACGACATACCAAACTGCTTTGGTTGAGTATTTCGTTTTTGTATTTATTGCCTGTTTTCGGGTTAACATATTCCAACGATTTGCCGGCGGCACTCACCGATTTGGTTATAAAATTACCGTTTTTAATCTTGCCTATCATTGTTTTTTCCAGCTCCGAAATTGTTGATATTAAACAAGTTCACAAATATTTTTCGTATGCTGTGGCAATACTTTCTTTGTCGGCTTTGCTACAAGCTTTATATTTAAAATTTCATTTTGGCGTAGATTATATGTTTTATCACGAATTTTCGTTTTTTACCGAAAAACACACAACATATTTCGGTTTGTTTTTGACTTTGGCGCTACTGTTTTTTGTCGATGAAATTTTTCAAAAGAAAAAAATAGTGCTACATACTTTGCTTTTGTTTTTTATATTGTACATGATGTATATCAATGGCAACAGAATGAGTTTTGTGGCAAGTTTCTTGGGTATTATGATTTTGACTTTTGCCAAACTAAATTTAAAAAAAATCTTACTGATTTTGCTTTCTTTTATTGTTTTAGCGGCTTTTTTTACACAAACAAATTTTTATCAAAACAGAATTAAAACACAGATAACGCAATCCGGTAAACACAATCAAATCAGGTTGAGAAAACTACATTGGACAGCGGTATGGCAAACAATCCGGCACAACAATCTGATATTAGGAGCAGGTACCGAAAGTCACAGGGATTATTTATATCAAAAATACAAGGATTTACATTACGAAATAGCTTATTTAGAACATTACAATGCGCATAACCAATTTTTGGAAACAACATTGGATTTCGGCTTTTTAGGTTTATTTTTATTGGTTTTGGCCATAGGCTTTCATCTTTATCTTATCATCAAGAGTAAAAATTGGTATTTATTGGCATTGTATATTTCAATTGTCGTGTTTATGCTGACGGAATCCATTTTGGAAAGACAGAGCGGTATTGTGATATTTTCGTTATTTGTTAGTTTGATGTTATTATCCGCTACAAAAAACAAGTATTAGTTACATGAAAAA
>JALVLX010000207.1 GCA_027032855.1 Flavobacteriales bacterium
TCACTGGTTCGAATCCAGTATCGCCCACAGAATAGAGCCGTAGGAAGTAATTCTTACGGTTTTTGTTTTTTTTAACAAGTAAGAAAGTTTCCTGCTATAATTTTGTGCTCAGTTGGTTTGAGCATCCCGACTTTAGTCGGGAGGGTCACTGGTTCGAATCCAGTATCGCCCACAGAATAGAGCCGTAGGATATTTCTTACGGATTTTGTTTTTTATAACATGTGAAATTCGTTATCTCGCACCGTTGGTGCTTTTGTTTCTTGTTTTCCGCATTTACTTTAAGGTGTTTTTTTAATTTTGCGAACCTAACCGCAAAATTTGTATAAATATTGCGGATGCAATCTCAAAATTTACAGAAAATTGATAGTGAAACTGTTAATGACTTTTTTTCAATCGGAAAAAAGTAGCGAAATTTTTCAGGTTGACCAGCAAAAAGTAGCAGAATATGGTTGTTTGCTTATTGCAGGTAGCAAATTCATTTGTTTTTTGCTTACCGGACTAAGCAAAAAAAATGTTATTAATGAACAACAAAAACAGTTATATTTTGTTATATCGAACTAACAATTTTGACTTTTGCCCTAAATAGATTGATACGAAAGGGCAACAATCAGATTAAGCTGTAAAGTTTTTTTTAGGGTATAGGCATAAAAATAGTCAAAGAAAGTAAATTATTATGGTTACAAGTATAAAAGTACAAATCGAAAATATGTTTTCATAAGCCGGGACTTCGGTACATCACTCCTAACAACTTGGCACTCAGTCACCTTTGATTCTACTTCATCATACTGTTCCTTATATAAACGTTCTATTAAAGAAAGATATTCAGAATTATGCCCCATAGGATACTTCAACAATATACTGATAAGATTTCCCATAGTTACCAGCATTTCTTTTTTCTCATTAGAATTTAAAGGATAAGTAATGTTAGATGCACTCTTGTTTTGTAAACTTTTTAATAACTCATATAAGCTCGAATCTAACTTATCTTTTAAATCTTTTAAATCTATATTTTGAACATATTTTCTTACGGCTTCAACTATCATATCAAGCCGGTTACTCTTAGCAATATTACTATTGATTAATTTAGAATCCAATCGTATCTTTTTGCCTTTTACGCCATATTCTGATACTTGTTGTGCAGTAATATCATCAAAAGTGGATTTTAACAAATCCTTATTATGTTTCAAATTATAAACTCTTAGTAATTTCCTGAATTCATAATAGGTTGACTCTGTTGGAACATCGTCATCTATATTATTTAACCCCAAGGCACGCATTACTTTTAAATTAAAGCGACACTCTTCAAAAAATTGTTCGTCACTCCAACCGTTCCCTTCCTTAAGAATCATCATGCCTATCAAAATCCGAACAGGGGCATTGTTGGGACGACCCATTCTTCTGGAGTATAAAACAGCATACGGACGCTCGTCTATACGATTTATAATTTCTCTATTGAAAACATTATGCCAACTTTTTTCGGATTCAAATAACTTTTGTTTCCGTGTTGACAACAGACTTGATATGTCCTTAAACAAGTCTCTTTCTGTATTTGAACTAGCTTTAAACATACATAAGGATACGAATTTTATCATAATAAAAAAATTTTTAACTACTTTTTTGTACCTTTGAAAGGTGTACTTTTCGGAGTACGCTCAACTTTCAACTTTCAACTCAATAAACCAAATTATCAACTAATAATGAAAACCATTTGTATAACAGGCTCTGACGGATGTGGCAAAAGCACGCAAGCAGAATTGTTGTCAGGCATTTTACCGGACAGCAGGATTGTCTCTGTCTGGGATTTGATAAAACGCCCGGAATTTCAATCGTGGTCAATATATAAAACAGCACCTAATGTAGAGCAGTATGTAGTTAATTTACAACCACTTAGTCGTAGTATGTTTGTGTTTCATGCTTTTAATGAAGCTTATCACCACGCTTTGTCGTCCGGTGCTTCATACTTGATTTTTGACGGTTATTGGTACAAATATTGGGCAGTTGAGCAAGCAATGGGATCGGCTGAAGCATTTGGCAAATTTTTGAGTAGCCAATACGTAACACCGGATAAGGTTTTTTATCTTGATTTGCAGGTAGAAGAAGTTCTTAAACGCAAACAAGATATCTCTGTTTATGAAGCCGGAAATCAATTTGACAAAGTAAAAGCTTTTGTCAATTTTCAGTTAAAAACGCAGGATATCTTGCGTGATTTGTTACCGGACAAAAGTATTACCATTGATGCCACAGGAAGTGTTGAAGACATTCACCAACATATTCTATCAAATTTACAGGATTGGAACGTATAAAAAATATATTGGACACATACAGAACAGCTTTGACCGGTATTTATGAAAGGCAAGAGATAGATGCGGTGTTTTATCGTTTGTTGATTTTTTATCATCATTTACAACGGATTGACGTGTCGTTAAATCCTGAAATGGCTATTGATGAGACAAAACTTTTAGCGGCTTTAGAGGAACTCAAACAGCATAAACCCTGGCAATATATAACGGGCGAAACGGAATTTTACGGCTTGCCTTTCAAAGTGACATCCGGCACATTGATACCGCGACCGGAAACGGAGGAATTGGTTGATTGGGTGATAAATGATTGCAAAAATACTTCGGGTTTACGGATTTTGGATATCGGGACGGGGAGCGGTGCCATAGCGGTCAGTTTAGCCAAAAACTTACCGGGTAATTTCGTGTCTGCTATTGATTTTTCAGAAGGCGCTTTGAAAGTAGCTGAGGCTAATGCGAAACGCAATAGTGTAGAAGTGAAGTTTAAGCAACTGGATATTTTAAAAGTGCCGGCTTGTGACGAACATTATGATATCATAGTCAGCAATCCGCCTTATGTTATAGACAGCGAAAAAAAGATGATGCATGATAATGTGCTGCAATTTGAACCGGAAACCGCTTTGTTTGTACCTGATTCTGATCCGTTGATTTTTTATGAAAAGATTATCAGTTTGGCCATAAAGAACAATACTTCGTATGTGTATTTTGAAATCAATGAGTTTTTAAAAAATGATTTGGAAACACTATTGAATGAAAAAGGTATTTCGTTTTATGAATTCAGAAAAGATATATTTGGAAAATGGCGGATGCTTAAGTTGAAAGTTAAAAGTTAAAAGTTTGTAATGTTCATAAAGTTTATAATGTTCAGCTAAGTACAACTTTCAACTTTGGTTATTGATATTGCCGAAGTATCAATTAATATTTCCTTATCTTTGTCCTAAATATCGTTATAAAATATGTTGCAAAATCTCTACATAAAGAATTATGCTTTAATTGATAAAATAAACTTATCATTTGATACCGGATTGACCATTATTACAGGAGAAACCGGTGCAGGAAAGTCTATCTTGTTAGGTGGTTTGGAATTGATTAGAGGCAAGCGTGCGCAACAAGGTTTGCTTAAAGATGCTTCGCAAAAGAGTGTGGTAGAAGCCACTTTTGACTTGTCGGCGTATCAATTGCAGGATTTTTTTGAAGCTGAAGAGTTAGACTATGAGCCGGAGACGATAATTCGCCGGGAATTGTTGCCCAATGGTAAGTCCAGAGCCTTTGTCAACGATACACCGGCTCGTTTGGATAGTTTAAACAGGTTAACGGAAAAATTGCTCGATATTCATTCGCAACATCAAACTTTGGAATTAAACGAGAAAGCTTTTCAATATGAACTACTCGATGCGGTGAGCAATAATAACGATTTGTTAAAAACATATCAGGCAGCATATCAAAAACATATCAAAATAAAGCATGATTTGCAGGAACTTTCCGTCAAATTGATGTACGCCGAACAAGAATTGTCCTATAAAAAACACCAGTTGGAAGAATTGCAACTGGCAAAGCTCGATGAAGTAGATTTTGAAAAACTGGAACAGCAGGTAAAAGCTTTTGACAACCAAGAAACTATCAATGAGGTTTTGGCTGAAGCTTTGCAAAAAATAGATGATGAAGAGTTGGGGGTATTGAGCCATATAATTGATTTGAAAACCGGTTTTAACAGGATTGCCGCTTTTGACGACAGGTTTGCAAACTTAGCCACACGATTGGAAAGTATGCAATGGGAATTGCAAGATATGATTGATGAGATTACAGGTTTGGTTGAGGCTAATGATTACAATCCGGATCAAGTGGCACGCATACAGGCACAGTACGCAGCCATCAATCAATTGATGATGAAACATCAGGTTCTGCAATTGGAAGATTTGATTGCTTTGCGCAACCGTTTGTCTTCTGAAGTTACGGATTTGTCTTCATTGCAGGAACAAATTAACGAATTGGAGCAAAATTTAGCCAAAACAAGTGATTTGCTACACAAAAATGCTCTGAAAATACGAACCAACCGTCAAAAAGCCATTCCTAAATTGACAAGTCAGATTGAGAGTATTTTGCAAAGTTTATCTATGGCTGATACAAGGCTTAAAATAGAATTAGAGCCGACCGGTGATTTCCTGCCTAACGGTATGGATTTGTTAGATTTTCAGATTTCATCGGATAAAGGGAAAAGCTTTGGCAGTTTGAAACGTATTGCTTCCGGAGGGGAATTGTCGCGTTTGATGCTGGCCGTCAAAACAGTATTGTCAAAATACAAGCAGTTACCGACTATCATTTTTGATGAAATTGATACCGGAATTTCCGGCGATGTGGCACAAAAAATGGCAAAAGTTTTGAGGGATTTATCACACAATATGCAAGTGATTGTCATCACGCATTTGCCACAGATTGCCGTCAAAGGTAATAAACATTTTAAGGTCTATAAGAACTCCGGCGATGACATTACAACACAAGTCAGACAGCTGATAGGAGAGGAGCGGGTGTATGAAATAGCTGAGATGCTCGAAGGTAAATCGCCGTCTGAATCTGCTTTGGGACACGCTCGTCATTTGTTGGGTATCGGATAAATATTCGGTTACATCATGACTTTTTTACCTGATGACCAAGCATTAATAATCATCATCAGATACTTTTTTATTTGATTTTACAACTTTAGGTAAAGCTGTATTTTGAAGATATTGAACCAACCATTTACCGCCTTCTTCTACTTCAGCTATAGATGTTTTTTCTAATACACTTTTGACTTTGAGCCGTGCTTTGATAATTCCGTCATCACTCAAAACATCAAAATAATCGCCTTTTTTGATCAGCTGTTGCGTGCCTAGATTGACAAATACTTCTCTAATTCTAGATGTATTACCTGTTTTTTTTCTGATAACGCCTGTCAACGGAAATTTTTTTGAAATAAAATGATACATTTTTTCTGTCAACCTGTTTAAAGTTTTGAAAAAAGCGCGTTTTTTGTCTCTAACATAATGACTGCGGTATTTAGGTTTCAGCCTTGTTGCCGGTGAGAATGTAAATGATTTTTTTAAGTTTTTATCATTTTCAAAGTCTTGATAATCTAAATCAAAAGAGATAAATGTAACGAAATTCTTATTGTCGTTTTGTTTAGATTTTAACTTGACTTTAATTTTTGAAAAGTGCATTGAAGCAAAAAGTTCTCTTTCTTTTAATGAATCAACATTCTTTATAGGCTTTAGCCCTTGAAATTTAAGTATTTTTAGAATTCTTTTTTGGACATATTTTTGAGATGTCGTTTGCACACTGTCAAATCTCACCAAAACTAATTTATGTTCGGCTTTAGGTAAATAAGTAGTGTATTGCCAAATAACATCGCCATCTTTGTAATTGTTTTTTATTTGTTTGTTGTAGGTTACCGTGTATGTTTTAAGGAGTTTTCCTTTGTCATAAAACTTGTGAGTTTCTATATTACCGTTTTGCCAATAAGTAATCCATTCGCCGTTTTTTTTGTTGTGTACATACTGACCACTACGTATCAATTTTCCGTTTTTATAAGCTTTTTCGGTCAGTTTTTCTCCGGTTACCGGATCGTAGGTTATCCACAAACTGTCGGGCTGTTTAGTTTTGATATCTTGATATTTAATATTGGTAATTATCCCGTTTTGATTAATAACTTTTGTTTCGGTAATTCCGTCAAGTATTGTTACCACCTTTTTGCCATCTTCGGTATATCGTTCCAATTTTACAAGCTGACCGTTATTATATTGTTTGATTGCTAACAGATTACTTTCGGCATCAAATATTTTTTGTTCTCCGTGTTTTTTGCCAAGCTTATAATTTTCTATTTTGAGAGGTTTACCGTTTTGGTTGATGTACTTTTGGACACCATGCTTTTGATTATTCTGAAAATTTTCTTCTTTTTCCAAAATATGATTGGAATAATAAGCTTCTAAATGCACAAGTTGTCCGTCTTCGAATTTTTTTGCCATTTTCAGAGAGCCGGTTTCATAAAACAAGCTGTCTGTTACAATCAAACCGTTTTGATAAAAAGTTTTTTGCTTGATTATTCCGTTATCATAAAAACTTTTCTTTGTGTATTCCGGCGATTGTGCGATAAGGTTAGAAATGGAATCGGTTGTTTTAGGTTGTTGAGCTATACCGGTTTGAAATGCAAATAGTAAAACGAAAAGATACCAAACTTTTTTCATTGCTTCAACTTTTGTAAATACCGGTGACTATTTGCACAAAGCAAGCCACCGGTATCAGATATAACATAAGTTTTTTTTAGAATGTCCACCCCAAACGGATATTTCCTGTAGCCATACCGGGGGTTAACCGGATAATATGACCATGAGATGACTCTTTGTTAAGGTCGCTATCTGCGGAATAAATTTTTTTGGAATTGAGAAGGGTGAAATATTCTAATCTCAATCCCATTTCAACGCCAACATAGAAACGTTTGACAAAATAGTAGTCAACGCCGGTAAAAATGCCTGCACCTAATTTAAAATAACCATTTCCTGCACCACCATTATCAGAGTTTATGATTGTAACTGTTTCAATATCATCACCACTTTCATCTTCTTTGGTATATTTAGTGTGTTTGTATCCCAAAATGGCTTGAACACCTATATATGGAGAAATACGATCGGAAACGTCAAAATGTTTTTCAGTACCGGGCATGATACTTATGCCATATACGGTTGTGTAGGATTTTAATTCTTTTATATCATTCTCTTCGTCGGCATCTCTAAGGATATTTGTAACACCGGTGTAGTTGACATTAAATTCCAAGCGATAGGCACTTTGAGCCGAATCAAAACTTCGGTATTTGACGTTGCCGTTTACTAAGGAGAAAGCGTTGCCCCCTGTTGCAAACACGTTGCCGGGATTAAAACTGACTTCATAAGATTTACTACCGGCTGTTTGCTTGTAATCTTCATAGAGATTTCCTTGGTTGTTACCGTCAAAAATCTCATCGTTTTGAGCATAAGAGCTCATTACAATCAGTGATAAAATAAAGAATAGTGTTTTTTTCATAATTTATATTTTTTGAGTGATAAATTTTTAACTGATTTTTTTTATTTCTGATCCCGAATGAGAACGTATTAAACTCAAAGCGTCTTCCAATGACCGCGTTTCACCTATTCTGTAATAGTTTGTAAATGGAAATCTTCCACGATCTTCAGAAACGATATGTTTGTTACCGGAAATCGTGATTCTGTAAAGTTTGTGATTTTTTGTGGTAACTTTTTTTTCTGCCATATATCTTGTATTTATAGTGCCTACTCCGGAATATTAAAGTCGGCTTTTCGGCTTGTTCCCGACTTGTGAATTTTAGGTTTGTTTGTGTCAATATGTTTTAGTCATATAATCTGCTGAAACGTTTTTCAAAATTCTCTTTATACGTACGGCTAATGAAAAGAATTTCTTTGTTTACAACAATTTTACTACCATTTATCCTGCCTTCCAAATAGGGATGGTGCAGATTTACGATATAACTGTCGTTTATTCTGGCAAAATGTTGCGGTAATCGTTTGTAAATACTCGAGAGAGATTCTTTGAGAAAGTAAATATTCCCGTTTATGTCTTGAAACCAAATATAGTTGGAATGTTTCAAATTTCTTTTGTCGTTTGAAAACCAAATAATATCTTCATATTTAACGATTTTACGGGAAATCTCATTATGTCCCATATTTTTAATTTTGTGAAGATAATCGGTCAGGCCGGTAAGGCCGATTTTTTTTGTAAGAATGTTTAAGTGATGTTGCGTCGTCATATATTGTT
>JALVLX010000208.1 GCA_027032855.1 Flavobacteriales bacterium
GATCAGAATTTAAATTATGATGTGGATTTTTAAAATTCTTTACTGATTTTATCATTCATCAACTCGTTGTAAATCAAGTTGTAAGACAAATCACGCAACTCTTTTGCGTCATCTAAAGTAAGTTGATCCGTATGAATAACCGGTAGAATTTTTACACGCAAAGTGCCCGGGCTGCCTTTAAAAATATCATAAGGAAACCGGCGTTTGTTGTCATAACAAACAATGGGAAGTATCGGCAACTTATGCTCTATTGCCATTCGAAAAGCACCGTTTTTAAAAGGTGCCAGTAAAATAGACGTATCATCCGGCACACCGCCTTCAGGATACACGGCAATACTATTTCCTTTTTTGATAAATTTAACTACTTGATCAAATACTTCTTTGCGACTTTTGGAAGACTTTCTATCGACCAAAATATTAGATTTTTTATATAAAAATCCAAAAACAGGTAATTTAGCCAGTTCTATTTTACCTACAAAAACCAAAGGTTGGTAAAAAACCTTAAAAAACACCATAATATCCAGCATGGAAGTATGATTGCCGATAACGATGTGTGATTGTTTAGGGTCTATATCAGCCTGATTATCAAGCTTCAGTCTAAATCCCATCCAAAACAAAATCCATGCACCCCAAACATGTTTAAACCAAGTAAAAGCTTTTTGCATATCAAACGTAATAACCAAAAAAATAAGCGGTGATAATAGTATCACAGGTACACCTGCTACTATTATGAACCATATACGCCAAAGGATTCTGAGAAAATTTTTTAGCCACTTCATAATTACCGCAAATGTAATAAAAATATAATTGTATAGGAGACAGGTCTTGCAAAAAGCTTTGTTTTTCTATGCCAACAAATTTAAATTTAATGATAAAACAGAAACTGTTCTCACACGCAAAACAACCCTGCAATCAAATCAATTTGAAAACATAGATTTGTAATGCTTGTAATATTTCATCATTTTTTGGTAATCGGCTTTTTCCAAAAAGTAATCAGGCTGTGATTTAAAGTCCTCAACAGGCAAAATCTCATAATGTCGTCTTCCGGATTTGACATATTTATAAACCCAAATAGGAATGGTTCTAAAGTCTGTTAATTGTATTTTTCCGGAATGGTCTTTTGTGATTTTAAAATTAACAATCATACTGCCGTCTCTTGGAAAAGATCGTTGGTTACTGATAAAATTTCCCAAAGAATAGACAGTCAAATAGGTTTTATGATTTAAGTAATCCTGTTCATAATCAACATCTTGTATCACATGCGGATGCGACCCGATAATGACATTAATACCCATCCGGTGCAAAAAAGCAACCTGACTCTTTTGCTGCCTGTTGGGGTGATTTTGATATTGTTCCCCCCAATGCAAAAAAACAATAATAACATCCGGATTTTGCAACCGGGCTTTTTTGATATCCCGTTTTATGGCGGTTGTATCTATCAAGTTAACTTTTGTTGGTTTTGGTACCGGAATGCCATTTGTGCCGTAAGTGTAGTTAAGTAAAGCTATTTTAATGTTTTTTTTTTCTAAAATAAGAGGCGTTAATTTATTTTTTTCTGCTTTATTTCTAAATGTTCCGGTATGATGGATTTTTAATTTGTCCAAAACATCTAAAGTCCGTACAATACCACGTCCTCTCCTGTCACAACTGTGATTGTTCGCCGTACCCATAACATTGATACCCGCTTCAAGACAAGCTTTAGCCAAAGCCGGTGGTGCACTAAACTGCGGATAACCCGTATAAGGTTTGACTCCCAGCGTTGTTTCCAAATTCCCGACTGTAAAATCTGCTTGCTTAAATATTTTTTTTATATACCGGAAATTTTCGGAGTAATCATAAGTCTTAGTTTTGGAATTATATGCCGCATGAAGTTGCGGACTATGACTCATAATATCACCTACAAACATAATACGCAAACTATCAGCCGGCAAGCTTTGACCGCTAAGAGTCATGAAACTAAAAATCAGCAAAAAAACGGAACTATAAATTTTATACATAGCTAAATAAAATATAAAAATACAAAAAAATTGTATGTTAACAAGCATTTTTTATCTTTGCGACAAATTGAAAATATAAAACATTATGTGGAAAAAAGGTTTAGATCATTCCCAAAAAAAGAGCCATTACGTAGCGGTTATCGGTGGTAGTGTTTCCGGCTCTGAAGCTGCAGCCATGCTTTCTGATCAAGGCGTTAGGGTTGTTGTTATCGACCAAAATGCCCTACCCTACGGGAAATTAGAAGACGGTTTGCCCAAATGGCATCACAATCTGAGAGATAAACAAGAAAAAGAAATAGATAAAAAACTCGATCATGACCGCGTTAGGTTTATTCCAAATCTGAAAATCGGTAGAGATTTTGCTTTTAAAGATTTGGTAGATTTAGGTTTTACAGCTGTTATTTTAGCCAACGGCGCTTGGAAAGACCGCCCGCTTCCGGTAAAAGGAATTGATAAATTTAGAGATAATGAACTTATTTATCAAAATGACTTATTAAAATGGTACAACCATTATCACGAACCCGATTACAATGGTAAACAGTATGTAATTAAAGACGAAGCAGTTGTTGTTGGTGGTGGTTTGGCATCTTTAGATGTAATGAAAATTGTGATGATGGAGCTGGTCGAAAGAGCTTTAAAAGAAAGGTTTGGAGATAATATCATCGTTGACCAATTTGAATTGGAGAAAAAAGGAATCGATAAATATTTGACACAATTTGATGTAAAATATGAAGATTTGGGTATTAAGGGCGCCACATTGGTGTACAGACGCCAAGCCAAACACATGCCCTTAAAACAACCTCAAGGTGGTACGCAAGAAGCCAAAGAAAAAGCACAAATCGTGTCACAACGTATTTTGGATAACTACAAAAAGAAATTCCGGTTTCACTTTATCCCCGAAGCAACGCCTATTGATTTTATTGAAGAAGACGGCAAATTAAAAAGCTTGGTTTTGCAAAAACTTCGCACTTTGGACAACGGAAAATTAGAAAAAATTGAAGGGAAAACCGTCACTGTTTATACTGATCAAGTTATCTCGTCAATTGGAAGTATTCCCGAACATATTGACGGCATTCCGTATGATGGCGACCGCATCAAAACCGAAGGAGACGACAACATCTCCCGGGTTTTCGGTTATGACAATGTTTTCGCCATTGGTAATGCTGTTACCGGAAAAGGTAACATCAAAACTGCCAAAGATCATGGCTCTATGGTAACCCAAAAACTTCTGGACGAATACCTGCAAAAGAACACCCAAGCTTTTGACATGGAACTTGAAGCATACAACGAAGAAATTCGTAAAAAAACGGATGCAAAAATTGCTGAAATCTTTAAACAATTATTTGATAAAGACGTTCCTGATGATGGAACAGTTGACCACATTTGGGAAGTGAGTAAAGCCTATCAGGACAGAGTAGGTTATAAAGACTACAAATCTTGGATTGAAAGTCACATACCTGTTCGTTATGAAGATATTATAGCCGAAAAGAAAGCTACTAAAAAATAATATCTTAGCACTATATGAAAAAAGCCCTGCCGGTATTGAAATCCGGCAGGGCTTTTTTTATAATTTCTTATAAATAGTTTAATTGCTAATAGTGAAATACGAAATGTATTTTGCAATTGCTTTACGCTCTTTATCTGACATTTTTGCCAACTGTTCCAACACCGGTTTCATATATTTAAAATCTTCCGGTTTTACTATTGGGTCTCTTTTGCCTTCTAAAAATTCTAAGATTTTTTCTGAATTTCCTTCATATTTTAATGCAATTGCATTAAAACTTGGTCCAACGACGTCTTTTGACGGATCGTGGCATAGTGTACAAGCTTTTTTTCTAACCAAAGTTTTGCCTGATACCGGGTCATTTACAAAATAGGCTTCACTATTCGATTGCCTAACAGATTTAACAGGAGAAGTAAATGCCAGACTAAGCATGACACCTAATAATAACAACAATATTTTTTTCATCACAAACAACTTTATTAAACTTGGCGCAAAAATAAATAAAAAAAATCAACAAAAAGAATTTTATTATATAAAAAACTGCTGTTTTATCAAAATATTTGTTAAATATCACAAAAATTTTATTATTCACAACAATCTGTTGGATTTGCAAAAAAGTTATCAATAAATTTTATTAGCAAATAAAAAATATCAATGTCAGATACAACCTTAAACGATTATTATAATCATGCAGGCTGCATTGTTTTATAATATAATTGTATCCATCAAATTTACAATAAAAAAAACCACCCGTTTGGGTGGTTTTTTTATAGAAATTTTAAAGAAAATTCTTACTTAACGCTTAACATATAATCAGCGATAGCTCCTACTTGATCGTCAGTCATTTTTTTAGTAATTTCTAAATTCGGTTTCATAGTTCCGAAGTTGGCAGGATCAACTATTGCTTTACCTTCACCTTTTAAGAATTTTACTAAATCATCTTTTTTACCGGCGTATTTAGCTGCAATTTCTTTTACAGCAGGACCAACAGTTTTTTTGTCAACATTATGACAAGCGGCACAACCATTAGATTTGAAAAGTCCTTGTCCATCAACACCTGCAACAGCTTCTTTAGTAGTTTCAACTGCGTCTTTTGCAGCTTCTGCTGTTTTGTCGGCAGCTTCTTTTACAGCTTCTCCGGCATCTTTTGCAGCTTCTTTAGTAGTTTCAACTGCGTCTTTTGCAGCGTCTTTTGCTTTGTTGGCGTCATCGCCACCGCAAGATGATAAACTGATCATCAAAACGGCTAACATTAATAATCCTAATTTTTTCATAATTTAAATATATTTAATTGATTCTTTTGATTGGGCAAATATATAATAAAATGATATAAATCACAATATTATGTTGATTTTTTTTTACAATTTTTTTTACTTGTGTTTCAGGCAACTGACACGCATTATCTACACACAGATAAATATTGGTAATTTCAGGCACAAAACGCGATTGCAACAAAGGTAAATCTGAAGCCTGCAAACTAAAACCGACGACTTTATTGGGAAGATAATAATGAAACAATTCCTTGATTTTATTTACCGCTTGTTTTCCAATAATAGCAACTTCGTAAAATGGCCCTATTTGGTCTAACATATCATCAAGCCACTGATAATATCCGGGGGGATACCGGTCTGTTTTTGGGAATATGTTGTGCAACATCCGGCGACTTTTGTCAATATAATCCCGCCGTTCAAAAAAATGTCCCAGCTTGAAAAGATTCTGAGCTATAATGGCATTGGACGAAGGTATAACATTATCATCTACCTCCATGGGACGGGTTAACAAACCGGTTTGCGAATTGTCTGTAAAGTAAAACATGCCTGATGACTCATCATAAAAATGTGTGAGTGCATATTGATTCAAATCAAAAGCATTGTGCAAATACGGTTCCCGCCCGGTCGCTTCATACAAATTTATCAATGCCTTAATCAAAAAAGCATAATCTTCCAAATAACCGTTAATTCTGCTTTTGCCTTTTTTATAACTATGAAACAGACCGCCATCGGATTTCAATTGTTGCTTGAGCAAAAAATCGGCATTACGAATAGCAACATCTTCAAGCTGAACCCCGGCACGCATCAAAAAAGCGTATTGTGCCGGCTTTGATACCTTGTTCTAATTGCGAAGCAACTTTTTGCAATTTTTCCGGATTGTTTCACCACACATCCGCAATTTGTCTAAGCGCTTGCATCCAATTGTTCTTAGGAAAATATGTGCCACCCCAAACAGGGCGTCCATCCGGCAAGGCTACCACATTGAGTGGCCAGCCACCGCGACCTGTCAATTGTTGTACGGCACTCATATAAATCTTGTCAACATCAGGGTGTTCTTCTCTATCTACTTTTACCGGTACGTAATGAGTATTCATCAAATCAGCTACTATTGTGTCTTCAAAACTTTCATGCTCCATCACATGACACCAATGACACGCCGCATATCCAATGCTGATAATCAACAGCTTATTGTTTTTTTGAGCTTCTTGCAAAGCTTCTCGCCCCACAGATACCAATCTACGGGATTATGGGCGTGTTGCAACAAATACGGACTGCTTTCGTTAATCAATTTGTTGGTATATGTATGTTTTTCTGAAGTTTTCATCGTCGGCTTTTTTTTGGGTTTGACAGCTAAAGATTATCAACAGGCTGACTATAACTGTAAGTTTTTTCATCTGTTTATAATTTATTTTTAACATCAAGGTCAGATGGAACCTTTGATGATTAAAATAATCATTGCCTTGTGTGTTTAAAGATTATTTTAATCATAACCTTGTGTGTATTTTATGATTAAAAAAATTCATATTCGTTTCTTTTTTATATTATTTGATAAACCAAAATTAAACAGAAATCTGTTTTTCTTTCTTAAAATACGATAGAAAAAGTTTATAGCTTATATTTGTCTGACATAATTTACAAATCATGTTTCAAAAATTTATCTTACTTGAATGGCGCCGGTTTTTCCGGTCGAGTTATTGGCAGCGAAGCATAGCTGCTAATATTTTGTTGGGTTTTGCCGCTTTGTATATGCTAGTTCTTTTTTTAAGTTTGGGGGTCAGTTTGTATTTTATTTTAGAAAAAGAATTTTCCGGTCAAGAACCGCTTCTTTTGGTAAACAACTATTTGTTTTATTGGTTTATTGGCGATTTGATTATGCGGTATATGGCGCAAAGTTTACCGCAAGCATCGGTCAAGTCGTTGTTGGTATTGCCGGTCAAAAAACGACAAATCAGCCGGTATATTTTGTTTAAATCTACTATATCTTTTTGGGTATGGCTACCCTTGATGTTCTTTGTGCCTTTTGCGGCGGTATTGTGGCATAAGGGAATAGATCATTTTTATGTAAGCTGTTGGTTATTAACGATTTTAGGATTAATTTCAACCAATAATTTCCTGAATTATCTCATCAACAAAAATCAAAAAATTTTGGCTGTTTTAGTTGCTGTATTGCTTTTTTCGGGTATCGCACAATATTTTAAGTTGATTGATTTACCCCAATATTTCGGGCAATATATGAACCGTTTAAAAGATTTGCCTTTGTTGGCAATAATACCGTTTTTGACCGTAGCTTTGTTTGCCTATTTGGTTTACCGTAATATTTATAATCAATTGTATTTAGATGACGGAATATTTGACAACCGGACACAAAATGTACAGACAACCGATTGGCAATTTACCAACCGTTTTGGCGAAACCGGCTTGTATCTCAATAATGAGTTGAAATTGATTTTGCGTAATAAACGGACTAAACAAATGAAACAGTTACTCTTATTGCCATTAATGGGATTGTTTTATATTTTTGTGCCTGATGAGAAGCTTATCGAAAAATTTATTTTTCCTGCATTTTATGTAATAGGTATATTAAGCATGTCTTATGGTAATTATATTCCTTCTTGGGATAGCACATACTATCCACTTTTGATGACGCAAAAAGTAAATATTCGTAAATATTTGGAAAGTAAATGGTTGTTTTTGAGCTTGGTAAATTTATTATTATTTGTTTTGTCAATACCTTATGCTTTTAGAAGTATTCGTTTGTTTTGGATGTTGTTTGCAGTAATGATGGTTAACATCGGTTTAATTAATTTGATTCTACTTTGGAATAGTGCTTACAACACTAAGCGCATAGATTTGGACAGGAAAGCCACATTTAATACACAAGGACTGACCGGTAGGGTGTTTATAACAGGTATGATAACAATGCTTATTCCGTTAATTATCTTTATGATAAGTTTTGAAACTTTAGGCTTTTATCCAGCTATAAGCATTTTATCCGGTTTGGGTTTAATAGGTGTTTTGCTAAAAAAGCCGTTTCTGAATTATGTGAGCCGGCTGTACCGGAAACGCAAATACATAACAATACATGGCTTTAAGCAGGAATAAGTTAGTTGAATGTTTGGAAAGTTTATAATGTTCATAAAGTTTTGCCTGTCAACATCTTGAGTGTTGTAAGTATGATATGTTCTTTGACGCAGTTCTAAGATGCATCTAAAAACTTTCAACTTTCAACCTTTAACTTTCAGCTCAGATTTATTAACTTTGCAATCTATGATAAAATCAATATAATGATACAAGT
>JALVLX010000209.1 GCA_027032855.1 Flavobacteriales bacterium
CTAATATTATTAGAACAAAAATACTACCTATAATATTTAAAACGTAAAATAATCTGAAACATTATTAAGTTCAATTAGTAAATGCAACCATAGTTATAGAATTAATAAAAATCATTCAGTAATTATCTTTCATTAAAAAAACAATGCCATTAAATAATAAAGTCAAAGAAAAAATAGCAACAGAAGTTATTAAAACTCTTGTTGCTATTTTTGAAAATTTTACGAGTTCTGATTCCGAAAATATAAATAATCCGTTTTACACAGCATTTACAAATAACTTTACCGACAAATTCAAAAATAAAGTATCGGATATCCCGTTTTTTATTTCGTTAAGCAGTTGGATGCATGGATTAAATACAACGCTTGGACAGACTTTTTTTGAAAATATTGCGCATCATATCAGTAATGGTGAAAAAAGAGAATATACCTCTAAACGCTTAGGTAATTTAAAAATTTCTCAAACCCAAAGAAACCGGATTGCGCAGATAATAGCAGATTTGAGCAACGGAACCCAAAAACCTGATTTAGAAAGAGAAAATAAGTTGTTATTTATCAATACCAATGATAACTTGATAAATGCAATGGATTTTTCGGCAGATATTTTTTTCATAGATGATCATACTGTTTGTGCTGTTGAACTAAAATCCGTAAAACCCAATTCGGGTGAAATGAAAGGTGAAAAACAAAAAATTTTAGAAGGAAAAGCCACTTTATACAGAAAATTTCCCGGCAAAAAAATAAAGTTATTTATAGGATTCCCTTTTGACCCAACCGTTGATACCGGTAAAGAAAGTGAAACCGGTTTTGACAAAGACCGATTTCTAGGTCAAATCATAAATATGACCAAATTTTTTGATAAAAAAGAAACGCTTGTTGCTTCAGAATTATGGGATTTCTTATCGGGAGAATCGCAAACAATGGAACAAATACTTGACATCATTAACAGGATATCAACTGTTAATTTTATGGATAATTACAATTATTTGCTTAACAATGACAATCGTTTAACCCCAAAGTATCAAGAACTTTTAAATGAATGGTGTTTGTTTTCTGAATTGGAATTAGTGAAAAATGACGACATCATCCGACAAAAAATAACCGGAGATAAAAGGCTAAAACGTGTTTACAATAAACAGATTTTTGAACACAGTAATAGCAGAAAAGGTGTTTATCGCTTTGACAGATATGTTGAACTTAAATACTTACTTTAAGCTCCCAAAAAAACTTACTTATTCCCACGAAAAATATTTGAAATAATTTGGCGTGACCTTTCCGCATCTTTTTCCAGCTGGTTTTGAAGAGCGTTTAAATCCGGGAATTTTTGTTCGTTGCGTAGGCGTTTTAAAAATCTGACAATTAAATTTTTGCCGTATAAATCACCGCTGAAATCAAAATAGTGGATTTCCATAATCTGTTTTTTTCCGGCAATAGTGGGGCGAAATCCGATATTCATCATACCAAACACCGGTTTATCATCTATGGTGGATTGTACAAGATAAACACCTTGTTTGGGAATCAGTTTGTATTTATCTTCTACATCAATGTTTGCAGTAGGAAAGCCTAATTTTCTCCCCAAACGATTTCCTTCTACAACACGTCCCGACAATTCATAAGGACGCCCCAGAAAAGTTTGCGCTACATCTACCGCACCATCTGCTAATGTTTGTCTGATGAGGCTGGAACTGATTTCTTGCCCGTTCATTTTTAACGGTTCTATTTTGTGCGTACGAAAACCATATTTTTGTTCTAACGATTTGATAAATTCAAAATCACCACTTTTATCCTTCCCGAATCTATGGTCATAACCTATCAACAAATCTTTCATATTGAGGTTTTCAAGCATCTTTTTGACAAATGTTTCGGCATCTTGTGAAGCAAAATCAGCATCAAACTTTTGCAAGATTAAATCATCGATATTTTGTTGTGAAAGCAAGGCGGTTTTTTCGTCTGAAGTCGTTAAAAGTCGTAAGTCTGTTTCCGGATTAAAAAATATTCTGGGGTGCGGTTCAAAACTGATTACTACTGCACGCGCATCATTATCCTTTGCTATGATTTTTAAATCATGCAACACTTTTTGATGTCCTAAATGTACACCGTCAAACGAACCAATTGTTACGGCTGTCGGTTTTTGCGGTTGGTATGCTTCCAAGTTTTGAATGCGCTTCACGTATCTGTTTTATTTGAGGTCGCAAAGTAACAAAAAATATGATGAAATTTAGATAGAATTTGTACTTATTTTGACAGTTTTAAGAACATTTCATTTTCATTAAAAATAAAATATTTGTACATTTGAAACTTCTAATTAAAGAAAATATTATAATTATTACAAACGCCATATTAAATTATGAATACCAAAAAAGCTATTTTTTTAAGCATTCTTATAAGTTTAACTTTACAACTCAATTCACAAAACCTCAAAAATGTCAATCCCGACCCAAACGGTACGCCTTGGCTTGTTGGCGGTTTTCGTATGCCTACCAAAGCCGAATTGTCAAAAATTCCCTTGATAGAACTTTCTTACGACGACTTACACAGAAACACAAATACGTTACCGGCCTCGTTAGACAACACAACACAAGCTTTTTTCAGACCGGTTTTTGATCAGGCAGACGGCAGTTGCTCACAGTCTAGTGGAGTGGCATACAATTTTACTTATGAATATAATCGTGAACACAATACATCAGCAGCTGACCTGCAAAACCAATTTCCTTCCCATTATACTTATAATTTTCTAAATAACGGTGATGGTAATAACGGATCTATTTACACTGACGGTTGGGACATCATCAAAGCCAATGGCTGTCCAAACCTACCTACTTACGGTAGTTCTTTAAATGCACTTGGCGATCAAGGTTGGATGAGTGGGTATGACAAGTACGAAGCAGGTATGCACAACCGTGTCAAAGAATATTTTGCTATCGATGTCAGCACCCCTGATGGTCTGTTAACGCTCAAACACTGGCTTTATGACCACCTTGAAAATGCTGCAACAGGCAGTTTGGTCAATTTTGCCGCCGGTGTCTATAACACAAATTTCAACATGACCAACGACAACATTATTACCTCATGGGGATTTCCTTCCAACCACGCCATGACTTTTGTGGGTTGGGACGACACCATTACTTATGATTATAATGGAGACGGACAAATCACCAATGACATTGACATCAACAACGACGGCGTGGTTGACATGCGTGACTGGGAACAAGGTGCCATGATTATGGTTAACACTTGGGGTGATTCGTGGGGCGATAATGGCAAAGCATACGTGATGTACAAAACACTTGCCGAAAATCTGACATTCGGAGGTATTGTCGGTAAGCGCGTTTTTGGCTTACGAGTCAAAGACGATCAAAATCCACAGCTGATTATGCGCGTCAAGATGACACACAACCGCCGGAATATGATAAAAATTTCAGCCGGAATAGCTACCGATGTTAACAGCAATACCCCTGAACACATCATGGATTTTCCTCTGTTTAACTACCAAGGCGGGGCTTTCCCAATGAAAGGTAACAATGACAATTCGCCTATAGAATTTTCACTTGATATTTCATCCTTATTGGACTATGTTACCACAGGCGCTAACGCAAAATACTTTTTAATTGTCAATGAAAATGACCCGAACGGGGATGGAGATGGTAATATTGTGGACTTTAGCATTGTGGACAATAATCAACAGGAATATACCTGCACCCAACACAACGTCAATATCAATGACAATACCGATACTATTTTGAGCATAACTGAAAGTATTAGCTTTGAAGCACCTGAAATCACAACCGCTTCATTACCTGTAGCTGCTGCCGGACAAGCCTATTCTCATACCATGACAGCACAAAACGGTAGCCCCGACTATGAGTGGCATCTTGTAAAAAACTATCAAGAACAAAATCTTTCCGCTACTTTTCCGGCTATTACAAGTAATCCAATCTTAGTCAGCAATAATGATGACGGATACGGCGGTCGCCAATTAGATTTTGCATTCCCTTTCTACGGTGAAAACTTTAATCATGTTTTTATTTTAACCGATGGTTCCATTGTCTTTGAACCCGGTTTTAAGTATTTAAGAAGTGAATCTGCCATCAAAACACACAAAATGATTGGTGTTTTTGCTTCAGATTTAAATATCATTTCGGGGAGCAACCAAGGAATTTTCTACGAAGGCGATGCTACACATGCTACTTTCAGGTGGAAAACAGCAATATACGGTGATGACACTGTAAATGTAGATGCTGCCGTTACATTATACCCTGATGGAACCATCCAATTCTTTTACGGTGACAACATCACCCCCGGATTGAACTGGGCTTCTGGAATTTCAGAAGGCGACCAAAATTATCACATCACAAGTCTATCTGGTACTGACAATCCAAGTAACACTGCTTTGAGTTTACAGCCTGAAGCTTTTCCTGCAGGTATGTTTATCTCCAAAGATGGTGTTTTTCAAGGTACCGCACCCAATACAGTTGACACTTGGCCGGTTATTTTTAAGGTAACAGATAATAATAATATTTCAAAAACAAAAACTTTAACTTTTGAAACAAACGCATCGGGAATTGAAGAAAATCAAAGCTTCAAAATACGATGTTATCCCAATCCTGCTACAGATTACGTAGTATTTGATTACCTGCTTAACAATCACAACAATGTAGCCATTGACATATATGATTTGCAAGGCAAAAAGCTGGTTCAAATTCTCGACAAAAATCAAGCAAAAGGACCTCACAAAATTGTATGGTATCCACACCTGCCCAAAGGCATTTATGTATATAAAATATCAAAAGGTAATTTGGTTACAACGGGAAAACTATCTATAAAATAATGTATCAAATTAACCCGAAAAATTCACAGAATTTTTCTTAGTTAAAAATGCACTTTGACAGGCTCAGTAACCTTAGTTGAAAGTTAATATAACTTTCTAACTTTCAATATTATAAACTTTAAACTCCACATTATTCATGAATAATGTGGGTTAAAATACATTTAATCAAAACCAGTGGCTAATAAACTGCCGGTTTTTTATTGTTCACAAAACAAAACAGTCGTAACTTATGATACATTATTACCGTAAATGTAAAGAAAAGTAAAAATCTTTGTTTTTTATGTTATTTTATAGTTTTTGATTATAATATTTTCTTTATATTTAGGTATCTAAATTTTACTTAACTCAAAAAAATAAAATTATGAACAAGTATCAAAAACAAATCGATGAGTTCATGGATTATGCCAAACGTCGTAACCCGAATGAACCTGAATTTTTACAAGCTGTAAGCGAAGTCGCCGAAGCTATTATTCCGTTTATGATGGAAAATCCCAAATACAGTAATCAGATGCTGTTGGAACGCATGATTGAACCCGAAAGAGTGATCATGTTCCGTGTTCCTTGGGTAGATGACAACGGCAAAACACGTGTCAACCGCGGCTATCGTGTAGAATTCAATTCTGCCATTGGACCTTACAAAGGCGGCTTGCGTTTCCACGAAACGGTAAATTTGAGTATTCTTAAATTTTTAGGTTTTGAACAAACATTTAAAAACTCTTTGACAACTTTACCTATGGGTGGTGGTAAAGGTGGTTCGGATTTTGACACACGTGGCAAATCAGATACCGAAGTTATGCGATTTGCACAAGCTTTTATGAGTGAATTATTCCGCCATATTGGTCCAAATACTGACGTACCTGCCGGTGACATAGGTGTTGGCGGACGCGAAATCGGTTATTTGTTCGGACAATATAAAAAATTGAAAAACGAATTTACAGGCGTATTGACCGGTAAAGGTTTGGCTTTTGGCGGATCGTTGATACGTCCCGAAGCAACCGGATATGGCACCGTATATTTTGCAGAACACATGCTTAAAACCAAAGGCGATTCGTTCGAAGGAAAAGTAGTGGCTATCTCCGGTAGTGGTAACGTCGCACAATATGCTACAGAAAAAGCTACACAATTGGGTGCAAAAGTCGTTACGCTTTCCGACTCAAGCGGCTACATTTATGACCCTGATGGCATTGATGAAGAAAAATTAGCATTTGTTATGCATCTTAAAAATGTCAAACGTGGTAGAATTTACGAATACGTTGACAAATATCCTAACGCCAAATATTTTAAAGGCGAAAGACCTTGGGGTGTCAAAGTTGATATCGCTATGCCTTGCGCAACTCAAAACGAAATCAATGAAGACGAAGCCAAAACTTTGGTTGACAACGGTGTTATCTGCGTAGCAGAAGGTGCCAACATGCCTTCTACACCGGGCGCTATCAAAGTTTACAAAAACGCTAAAATCCTTTATTCACCCGGAAAAGCTTCTAACGCAGGTGGGGTTGCCGTATCAGGTTTGGAAATGAGCCAAAACTCTATCCGTATGAACTGGACCCGTGATGAAGTTGACGATAAATTGAAACAAATTATGAACGACATTCACGAAGCTTGTGTTAAATACGGAAAAACAGAAGATGGCTGGGTTGACTATGAAAAAGGTGCTAACATTGCCGGATTTGTCAAAGTTGCCGATGCCATGTTGGCTCAAGGAATTGTATAATTCTCTTTTGATGATTTTTACAACAAAGAAGCTGCCCGTCTGGGCAGCTTCTACTTTTTTATCAGTTAAAAGTTTGTATGTATTCAAACATGGGACAGTCCAACGTGTAATAGTTGACAAACACCCTGCCGATATGACCTGTTATGCGTCTTGCATGCAACAAAGTGTTAAATCTGTCCGGATTAAAATCGGCATCATTCTTATTCAGACTTTCTATTTTAACTTCACCCGATTCATGAATAATTCTTCCATTGCCTAAATGCAAAGCAACGTGTGTTACCTTTTCTTTTCCGTCTTTTTGACGTCCGAAAAACAACAAATCACCGGGGAGCAAATAAGAAAAATCAGGTGTTATATTTATTTCTTTGCCAACGTTTACCTGCTGCGAAGCATCGCGGGGTAAAACATAGCCCAGTTGCGTATATACATTTTTGGTAAAACCACTGCAATCCAAGCCTTTTGTAGAAGTACCGCCCCACAGATAAGGAATACCCAAATATTGTTTGGCGTACTTAATTGCAGTATGGCCATCCGTATTTCTATAGTTTCCTACAAAATCATTTAGTTTGAGATAGGCATCATTTTTAATAAATCCATGACGTCCGTCTGGAAAAACAACCTGCGCATAGTCACCTTGGACTTCTACCAAACCAAAAACATCATTCAAAACAAAATCAGAAACCGGTAAAGCATAGGAATCGGGGGTTTGATAAACTTTGCCATAATGTTTTGTGATAATAATTTTGGGCAATTTCAACCAATTACTGACTTGTGTAGAATCCATCATTGTCATACCGGCAGCATCAATCCAAGCATAATAAGCTTCCGGGTTTTTGACGTGATAAAAACCGTTTTTTTCTTCATATATCAGCAAAGGCATTCCCATCAAAGTTTGGGTAACCAATTCGGCTGAATGCTTAGGTTCGGAACGCAGATTAGCAACGGATTGCCGGGTTATCCCCATGAGTTTTTTGTATTTCGTATCAGGTAGTAAACGTAAACTGTCAACCACATCATAGCCTTTGTGTTTTAAGAAAACAAACAAGCGTTTTTTTAACACATCTAAATCTGTAACACCTTTTAAGGTAATTTTGCCTTGTTCTTTGACCACCTTCACGTTGAAAATAAGGTTTCTTTTATCAGGAGACAACTGCTTTCTGACTTGTTCAACCAACTTTTCAACTTTAGCAATATCATTCTGATTACCAACATTCTGGCAAGAAAACAACCCTGCTAAAAGCATTAAAAAAACAAGTTTCTTTTTCATACATCTAATTTTTATTTGAACGGATAAAGATACAAAAATATACCGGATAGCAAACTCACTAAATTTGTCTATTTTTGCCAAAAAAAAGAAAGATGATTGTCGATACCCACACACATATATTTGTTTCGGAATTTGATACGGACCGTGACCAAGTCGTTAAACGCGCCAAAGATGCCGGCGTTGAAAAATTTGTCTTACCCAATATTGATGTTGAAAGCATTCCCGCACTCAAACAATGCGTCAATGACTACCCAGACGAAATGCTTCCCTTGATGGGCTTACATCCTACATCGGTAAAGGACGATTACAAAGAGCAACTTGCAATCATCAAAGCAGAACTCGATAACGGTACTTATTATGGTGTCGGCGAAATCGGGGTGGATTTGTATTGGGACAAAACTTTTATCAAACAACAGCAAGATGCTTTTCAAACGCAATTGCAGTGGGCAAAAGAACGAAAATTGCCGGTCAGCATCCACATTCGTGATGCTTTTGATGAAGTGTTTGAGATAGTAGAACAAGAAAAATCACCGGATTTGTTGGGTATCTTTCATTGTTTTACCGGTAGCATTGAACAAGCGCGCCGTGCTATTGATTTGAATTTTTTCTTGGGAATAGGTGGTGTTGTAACTTTTAAGAACGGAAAAATTGATAAATTTTTGAACCAAATACCTCCCCAACATTTAGTAGTTGAAACAGATGCGCCATGGTTGGCTCCTACCCCCTATCGTGGTAAACGAAATGAACCGGCATATATCAGCAACATTATGAATAAGTTAACGGAAATTTACCAGATGCAACGCGACGAACTCGAATGTATTATATACCACAATAGCATGGATATTTTTGATTTTTAAAAGTATTTTGTGAATAAAAATTAGCATTTCCTAATTCATTAACATCTTAAAAGTGGTGTTTTTTATGCAAAAAACAGTCACAATTATAATTTAATACAAAAAAAGTGTTAAAAAATTTGATATAAAATAGGATACATTTAAGTATTTATATATATTTGTGGTATTAACACACTCAATGTATATTTCTATGAAATTTAAACACCTGTTTATCCTTTTCGTTTCGTTTACGATTGCTACCGGTTACGGGCAATCCAAAAAGACCGAAATAGCCGATCGTTTTTTTGATTTGTACAAATTTCAAGAAGCGATAAAAGCTTACAAAAAAGCTTTAAAACGTGACCGGAAGAATGCCATTTACATTTACAAAAAACTCGGGGATTCCTATTCTATCATCAGTCAACCCGAAGAAGCAGAAAAATGGTATGCCAAAGCAGTTTTTGATACTGACAACGAACCTATTTACTATTACCGGTATGCCATGGCATTGCGTCAGAATAAAAAATATGACGAATCAGTTGAATGGATGAAAATCTACAAGCAAAAATCCGGGATGAGTGACAGTCGTCTCGAAGAGTTTTTTAAAGAACTGGATATTGTAGAAAAAGTTAAACGCGAAGGTAATAAAGCGCAGATTTACGGGCTTTCAATTAACAGTCCTTTTTCAGAATATGGCGCAGTTTATTACAAAAATGACCAAATTGCATACACAACAAATAACATAAAAGCTAACGGAAAACGTAAATCTTCGTACGACAATTTACCATTTACAGACATGATTATTGCCCAACGTAAAGATGAGAATAATTTTGAAGAAGTCAGTAATTTTCCGTCTGTTATCAACACCAACTATCATGAGAGCTCTCCGACTTTCAATAGTGATTATACCGTTATGTTTTTCACGCGCAACAATATGAATCCGCAAAAGAGTAACAATTTAAGAGACTATAACTTAAAAATTTACCGTAGCAAAAAACAACCGGACGGTACTTGGTCTATGCCCGAAGAAGTCCATTTTGACAGTGACGCATACAACTGTGCGCACCCTTGTCTGAGCAAAGATGATAAAACATTATTTTTTGCATCAGATATGCCGGGGACTAAAGGTAAATCCGACATTTTCAAAGTTGAAGTAAAAAAGGATTGGACACTTGGCAAACCCGAAAACTTAGGGAAAGACATCAATACCGAAGGGACCGAAACTTTTCCCTTTGTTGATCAACACGGCAATTTATTCTTCTCGTCTGACGGTCATGCCGGCTTAGGCGGGTTGGATATTTTTGTTGCTTTTTATACCGCTTCAGGTAATTTTTTCATGCTTAAAAATATGGGGCTACCCTACAACAGTTCAAAAGATGATTTTGCTTTTAGCATCAATGATGCGCACGATGAAGGATTTATCTCTTCAAACAGATTGGGGGGTATGGGATATGATGACATTTACTTATTCAGACCTTCTGAAATGATCAGACCTTTCATCTATTTTGTAGGGCATACCAAAGATAATAACGGTTTTGTTATTCCGAATGCCTTAGTAGATTTATACAACAACGGCAAACTGATCAGAAAAAAAGTTTCAATGTTTGACGGGCGTGCCACATTCTTATTGGACCCTGAAAAAGAATACGAAATCAGAGCACACAAAAAAGGCTATCAAGATGCTGTTGTAAAAATCAACACCTTCAATTTGAAAAAATCCCGTATTGAACGAGACCTTATTCTCAATCAATTCCAAAAAATCAAAGCCTGTATGGCAGATTACGATACCAAAGAAGCACTTGACAGTGTAGAAGTTAAAATTTACGGACACAACAATAAAGAAGAACAATATATTTTATATACCAAACCAAACGGTTGTATTGACTTTAAAGTTCCTATCGAATTACAACAAAAAGAAGTGTTCTACGAATTTGAGTTTAGAAAAAAAGGGTATTTGCCAAAACGCTATAACTATAAAAAGAAATTGGATAAAGACACTATGAATTGGATTAAACCCCATAAACAGCGTGTCTTTATGCACAAACTTAAACTCAACCCTATTTACTTCAACTTAGACAAGTGGGATATCAGACCAGATGCAGTGACAGAATTGGATAAGATTGTTGACCTGCTAAATAAATTCCCAAAAATCAAGCTAAGCATGGAATCACATACTGACAGCCGTCAGACTAAAGCATACAACAAAAGACTTTCGCAAAGACGTGCTCAGTCAACCATGCAATACCTGATAGACCACGGCATTGACCCGAAACGTCTCAAAGCACGCGGATTTGGTGAAAGTCGCTTGGTTAACCACTGTTCGGATGGTGTGAAATGTACCGAAGAAGAACACCAAATGAACCGTCGTACAGAGTTCATGATTATCAGTGACGAAGATGATGAATAATTTCAGCAAATATTCTATAAAAAAACACGCCTGAAAATTCGGCGTGTTTTTTTAGTAGCGGGAGCAGGACTCGAACCTGCGACCTTCGGGTTATGAGCCCGACGAGCTACCTACTGCTCTATCCCGCGATATTGTGGTGCAAAGATACAACAAAAATATAACACTTGTCAAGAAACTTTATTTATTTTTTTCAAATTTTTAATTTTGAATATTATAAATATGCACTTGGTAAATAATTAATCTTTGTTATTAATTGACTGTCAAAAACTTACCTCATCAACAAGCACCAGCATCCGAATTTATTACTTGTAAACCCAAATTTCGCCTTTTTCTCTATTATAATGTATCCTCGTAAGTTAAAAAATTGGTATCAACCGCGGCTCTTAGATACAATCCCGATTATCATCGGTATCACTCAGCGACCTACTTTTCAATTTATCATTTCATCAACTCATCAATATCACCAAATAACCGATTAACCAAATAACCAATATCAACAATTCATCAAAATAGGAACATTCAACTAAAACCTACATTCCTGTTCGTATGGCTTCAACCGGGTTAAGCCTTGCGGCTTTCCATGCAGGCCACAAACCGGCAATAATACCGATAACAGATGAAATAAATAAACCTAAAATAATATTTTTTAATGTCAAAACAATATGAATACTGTCGGACAAATGAGAAACGATCACTGTACCCCCCCAGACCAACATAATACCAATCATCCCGCCAATTATTGACAAAAACATGGCTTCAAACAAAAATTGCCATAAAATAAATGAATTTTTAGCTCCCAAAGCTTTTTGGATACCAATTTGGTTGGTTCGTTCCTTAACCGACACAAACATAATATTGGCAATACCAAACGCACCGATTAATAAAGAAAACAAGGCTAAAAATCCACCTCCCATACGCAAAACTGAGGTCAATTTCTCTACTTGATCTTTGACCGTATTGATATTATTGACAAAAAAGTTGTCAATTTCGCTTGGTTTTAGCTTGCGTTTTTGACGCAATAAAACAATAATTTGGTCTGTTAGTTTTTTAACATCAGCCATGGGCTTTGGCGCAACAATAATTGCCGTAAAAGATTTGTGAGGCGCCACAATGGTACGCGCAAAACTACTCGAAATAAAAGCCTTGCCATCATTACTCGGACCTATACTCGAACCTTCTTTTTTGAGTACACCAATTATTTTAAGTTTTTTGCCATACACCCTGATTGTTTTTTTCAAAGCCGGTTGATTATCAAAAAGCGCTTGCTTCAAATCCGCTCCTAAAATTACCACGGGAGACGCGCTTTCTTCTTCGGCTTTATTAAAAAAACGCCCCGATTCGAATTCCAATTCCTGAATTTTGGGAAACTCCGCACCATCAGCAATTAATTCAGCTCCCGAAACCGTTTCGCCTCCCGGTACGGTTAATTTAGTTGCCGGCATAAAAATGCGAAAAGTAACAGCTTTAACCTCATCACGAGACAAGTTTTTTTGCAAAAATTTATATTCATTAATAGTAGGAAAAGGAAAGTTTTTTCGTTTCCAGCGTGGCACATTTGACTGTCCCATAAAACTAAACTTGGTAATATAGAGTGTATTTTGCCCGAATTTATTCATTGAACTCATAACAGTTTCGTTCAACGCATCAATTGCAGAATAAATTGCAACGATTGAAAAAATACCAATACTAACGCCCAAAAGCGACAATAAAGTTCTCAACAAGTTGCTTTTCAACGACTTAAACGCAAACTTCGAACTTTCAAAAAGTTCAAAAAATATTTTTTCCATGGGAACGTTTTTCTATTTATAAATTATAAAATTCAATATACAAAATATTACAGTCAAGTGACGAAAAAAAATTAAAAATATTACAAAAATCATATATTTATTTTTTAAATTTGTAACTTTCAATTAAATAGGCATTCATTAAAAAACAAACAAGCAATAGAAGATGGGATTTTTTAATTTTCTTACAGAAGAAATAGCTATAGATTTAGGTACGGCAAATACCTTAATTATTCATAAAGACCAAATTGTCGTTGACAGTCCATCTATCGTAGCCAAAGACACTAGAAGAAACGAGCTGATAGCCGTTGGACAGGATGCTGCGATGATGCAAGGAATAACAAATCAAAATATTAAAATCATCAGACCCTTAAAGGACGGTGTTATTGCCGATTTTGAAGCGTCTGAAATGATGATTAAAGAACTCATCAGAAACATTCCTACTTTAAAAGGACGTATATTTCAACCTAAACTAAAAATGATTATCTGTATTCCTTCAGGTATTACAGAAGTTGAAAAACGTGCTGTACGGGATTCTGCCGAAAAAGTCAATGCTACCGAAGTGTATCTGATACACGAACCTATGGCTGCGGCAATCGGTATGGGGGTTGATATTACCAAACCCAAAGGAAATATGATTATTGATATAGGTGGTGGTACGACTGAAATAGCAGTTATTGCACTAGGCGGTATCGCTGTAGAAAAATCCGTCAAGATTGCAGGTGACGAATTTACAGAAGACATCAAATATTATATGCGTACACAACACAATTTGGACGTAGGAGAAAAAACTGCCGAACGTATTAAAATTGAAGTTGGCTCAGCTTTAGATGAACTGGAAAATCCGCCGGAAGATATAGCCATTCAGGGACGTGACTTGCTGACCGGAAAACCCAAACAAATCATCGTATCTTACAAAGAAGTAGCCAAAGCTATCGACAAATCTTTACTCCGTGTGGAAGATGCTATTTTGGAAACACTTTCAAAAACACCGCCCGAACTTTCAGCAGATATTTACAATTCGGGGATTTATTTAGCCGGTGGTGGTGCGTTATTGCGTGGTTTGGACAAACGTATTGCAGCCAAAACCAATTTACCCGTTTATATCTCTGAAGATCCATTGCGAGCAGTGGTCAGAGGAACCGGAATAGCACTGAAATACTTTAAAAAATACAAACCTATATTGATGCGATAACAGTTTTGCCAGTAAACCTATAAAAAATTTCCGGAATTAATGATTAAATTGTTACGATATCTTTCAACCAAACAAAGCTTTTTGGTTTTTGTTTTTCTGGAACTTATCGCCTTGATTTTGACAATAAAAGCGCATGATTATGCACAGATGAAGACTCAGAGTTTACAAGTAGCATTTGCTGGAAACGTAAACAATGTCATTAATAATGTTGAAGAACACTTTTATCTAAAATCATACAACGACAGCTTACTCAAACAAAATGCGCTACTTTTAGAACAGTTGCAACGTAAAATAACTGACAACACAAGCATTCCCGGCTCGTTACCGGAACAATACAGCTACTTCCCCGCCTTTGTTATCAGCAACCAATACAATCTGCAACACAACACTTTACTCATCAACAAAGGAGAAACCAACGGGATTAATCCGGATACAGGTGTATTATCTACAAACGGTATTATTGGGGTTGTTCAGAAAACATCATCGCATTTCGCCAAAGTTATTTCCTTATTAAATAAGAATTTGAAAATAAATGTAGCTTTAAAACACACTAATTACTCCGGTTTTTTGCAATGGCCGGGAAAAGTTCCCAATGAATTTGAAGTGGTTGACTTACCGGTAAATGCTCCAATTAAAAAAGGCGATACTATTGTTACGGGAGGTATGTCCGGCATTTTTCCCAAGGGTATTCCTATTGGAAAAATTACAGGCTACCGTCTGGTTCCGGGGCGGAAAAGCTATGAAATTTTCATCAAAAGTTTTACCGACATGACCGCTGTTGGTCCGGTTTATGTCATCAATAACCGTTTAAAAACGGAAATGGATTCATTAACCAAACCATAAATGTCATGAATTTTCGCAATAAATATATATTAATCCTATCCATTTTCTTAATTTTACAAGCTGTTTGGTTCAATCATATCAGCTTGTTTGGTCGCTTTACGCCTATTGTTTTTATTTATCCTTTATTAATTTTACCTCTGTCCAAAAGTGAGACTTTTAATTTATTAATTGCTTTTGCCGGAGGAATTTTCTTAGACATTATTTCTAACACCGGAGGGATTTTTGCCGCAACGGGTGTTTTTGTAACCTACCTGAGAAAAATTTACTTTCTGTTATCAAAAAACCCGGTTCAAAAAATGGAAAAAATCAACATCAATAAAATAGAGTATTTACAAAGAATTATTTATTTTATCGTTTTTGTTTTTCTATCCAATATTATGATCTATTTTCTGGATGCTTTCAACGCCGGATTGGTAATTTCAAAATGGCAAACTATTCTTTTGAATACAGCTATCAGTATTTTTTTCATCATTTTCATCGATTTGATATTTTTTAATCCCTCTAAACAATGAATCAAAAAGCTGTAGTTATCATTTTGTTGATTCTACTGACGTCCTTTACCATTATCGGACGATTGTTTTATTTGCAAATTTTGGATAAAGAATATAAAGATTTAGCGCTGAAAAATGCGGTAAAAAAAGAGTATATCATTCCGGAACGAGGCTATATTTATGACCGAAATAAAAAGTTGTTGGTCAGCAACTTACCGATTTATGACGTCATGGGAATTCCAAATCAAATAAAAGCATTTGACACTTTGGAATTTCTAAAATATACCGGTATTACCAAAGAAGCGCTCCTTAAAGCTTTAAAACGAGCCAAAAGATATTCGCGTAACAAAGCCTCACTCATTATCCCTAAACTTTACAAGAACGAAATAGCACTACTACAAGAAAAAATATACAAATTCCCGGGATTTTTCATTCAAAGGCGTGCCATTAGAAAATACCACACAAAATCGGCTGCCAATGTGTTGGGGTTCATTCGTGAAGTCAATGATCGTGAACTCAAAAAAGACCCGTTTTATATGCCGGGAGACTTAATTGGTAAAGCAGGTGCCGAAAAATCTTACGAAAAAGTTCTACGCGGCAAAAAAGGGGTACGTTACTATCTTACGGATAAATTCAACCGGAAAATTGGCAGTTACAAAAATGGTAAATTTGACACGCTTTCTGAAGTAGGTAAAGATTTACAATTAAGCATAGACATTGATTTACAACAGTTTGGTGATTCTCTTATGATAAACAAACGTGGTGCTATCATTGCCATTGAACCCGAAACCGGCGAAATTTTAGCATTGGTTACCGCCCCGAGTTTTCCGCCTGAATTTTTAAGTGGTCGTAACAGCTCAAAAAATTTTAACAAACTTTTTAGAGACAAAGTCAACAACCCTCTTTTGGACCGTGGCTTACAAGGAGAATATCCTCCCGGATCTCCTTTCAAAATGCTAAATGGATTAATAGGCTTACAAGAAAAAGTCATTGAACCATGGACAGCATTTGTGTGTAATCATGGGTTTACTTACGGCAAGCGTAGCCACATGTTTTGCCACTGTGGTGCCAACGGACGAAAAGTCCATCTACCTTGGGCAATAGAAAGATCTTGTAACACCTATTTTTCAAAATCTTATCTCAACATTATCAACAAATATGCAACACCGGCAGAAGGGCTGGATGTCTGGCATAATTATTTAGCCCGTTTCGGATTGGGACATTACCTGCATACAGATTTGCCGGTAGGTTCCAAAGGTTTGATTCCCGATAGCAAATTTTACGACCATTATTACAAAAAGGGACATTGGTATGCAAGTTATACTATTTCTAACGGCATTGGGCAAGGCGAAGTATTGACCACCCCCATTCAATTGGCTAATGTAGCTGCTGCCATAGCAAATAAAGGCTACTATATTACACCGCATATAATTAAAAGGATTAACGACAGCCAAAAAGGAATTGACAGTATTTATCTTAACCCCAAACAAACCGGCATTGATTCACAATATTACAATCAAATCATAGACGGTATGGCGGCTGTTTACAAATACGGAACGGCCAAATACAGTCAGTTACCGGATATTGAATTCTGTGGTAAAACAGGTACCAGTGAAAACAAAACCCGTATTAACGGTAAAATTGTCAAACTTCCAGACCATTCCATTTTTATGGCTTTCGGGCCGAAAGAAAATCCTAAAATTGCCGTAACTGTATTTGTTGAAAACGGTGGCTACGGTGCTACGGTTGCCGCTCCAATAGCAACCTTAATCATGGAAAAATACCTACGTGGCAAAATCACACGTACTGATTTACTCCAACGTGTTTTGAACACGGATTTAACAAGCATTTATCAACAAAAAGCTCCTAAAAAAGATGAAAAGCAGTAGAAAAGTAGGTATATTCGACTATGATTGGCTAAGCGTTTTGCTGTTTAATATGCTTGTTGTAATAGGTATTATCAGCATTTATTCGGCTACTTATGACCAAGCAAACACCAATATTTTTCAGAGCTTTTACGGCAAACAAACACTTTGGTTTGCATTCAGTTATGTTTTGGTTATTTTTATTAGCTTTCTCTCTCTCAAAAATATTAAAAACAATGCATCTTTATTATATCTTATCGGTGTTATTCTTCTTATTCTGGTGCTGATACTTGGTGCTAATATTAACGGAAACAAGTCTTGGTTCCGTTTTGGAAGTTTTAGTATTCAACCGGCAGAATTTGTTAAACTGATGACTGTTTTGGGGTTAGCCAAATTGCTTACCGAACCGGATTTTAAACTCACTAACTTCAAGAACCTGCTTCAAGCAACTATTCTTATTTTAGTTCCTGTTTTTCTTATTTTATTGCAACCCGACTTAGGATCTGCCATTATCTTTCTCTCATTATTCTTAGTATTTTACCGGGACGGATTGAGTGTTACCTACTATCTTTTGGCTTTTTTAATTGCAACATTGTTTATAACCACAATTTATTTCGGACAAAAAAATGTGCTAATCGTTATATCCGGAATTTTTATTTTGGTTAATCTTTTCACATATTTTAAACTAAAAAAAATATTTTGGTTACCCGTTATATTTGTGACTTCTATTTCAGTTTTAAGTATTTTAGGAACGGATTTCGTGTTTCATAAGGTATTAAAACCACATCAACGTAACCGTATCGAAATTGTCTTGGGTAAAAAGAAAGATGACAAGGGTACCGGCTATAATTTAAAGCAAGCTTTAATCGCCATAGGCTCCGGCGGATTGTACGGAAAAGGCTTACTGAAAGGCTCTCAAACTAAAGGAGATTACATTCCCGAGCAACATACCGACTGGATTTTAACCGTAGTAGGCGAACAATGGGGATTTATCGGTACTTTAACTGTCGTATTGCTCTACACCTTTTTGATTATCCGTTTGATATTTTTGGCCGAAAGACAAAAACAAAAATTCTCCCGGATTGTTGGGTACGGCTTAGTTGCCATCTTGTTTGCACATTACGCATTAAACATGCTGATGGTTATCGGACTATTTCCAACCATCGGTATTCCTCTTCCTTTTTTAAGTTACGGTGGTTCGTCGCTTTGGGCATTTACCCTGCTGTTATTTATCTTTTTAAAATTTGATGCACATCGCGTTGAAGATTGGTGATTTGTTGAGGAATTGAACAAATCATCTGTCATTTCAAACGTAGTGAGAAAGCTCACATTAGTCGCTACGCTCCACTTGCTACTTAATACTATTAAAATAAGCCTTCAAAATTCCGGCATTATCTATATCTTTAGTATCTATTTCCAAAATTTGCGGATGCTTGTTATTAAGAAAGAGTTTCTTGATACCGGATGCCAATTCCTTCAAATTTCCGGCTTTTTGATAATCAAAATGAAACATTTTTGCCAAATGCGAAGCATCGTAATGGTGTTTGGTTACAAAAAAGTCATTAAGAGCTTCCGTTTGAGAAGGACCCGGAATGAAATTAAATATTTCGCCACCACCATTATTGATTAAAATAATTTTGAAATTTTTAGGGAAGTATTTATGCCACAAACCGTTGCTGTCATACAAAAACGAAATGTCTCCCGTTACCAACAAAACAGGTTTATCCGACACATAAGCCGCACCGGCTGCCATAGAAGTACTACCGTCTATACCACTAGTGCCACGATTTGAATAATGCGCAACACCGGGTTGATAATCAAACAATTGCGCATAACGAACCGTCGAACTGTTTGCCCATTGTACAATATAATTAGCGGGAATATTTTGGCTGATTAAGTCAAAACTTTTTAAATCGGAAAATCCGGTTTGCTCTAAAAATTGTTGATGCAGTTGCTTGTGTTTTCTTTTAATATCGAGCCATTTTTGTTGATAGTCTGACGATATTGGCTTAACCAAAAACAGGAATTGGCTAAGGAACATTTCGGGTGCCGTATCAAAATGTTGCGTCAAAACTTCAAAAGTGTCCGGGGGCAAATCTGTACGCTCAACATGCCAATGTTCCACCGGTTTGTGTTTACGTAAAAATTGCTTGATTTTTTTAGACACGATATTGCGTCCGACAGTCATTAAAATATCAGGCTTTAAATCTTTGAGTTTATCATCATCTAACGAAAAAATAACTTGGTCTATATTGTTGACAAACAGGTCATTCGTTACATTTGAAATATTTTCGGTCAAAATAATCACCGATGGATCTTCAGCCAGTTTATTGAGTTGCAATTGCAAAAATTCCGACGGTTGGTGCTGCCCTACCAAAATCATTTTTTGCTTTGATGCCTGCCATTTTTGTTCAAACTGTTCCAAAAATGCTACTTCATAGACTTTGTCGGGAAATTCCGTTTGCACCTCTCCTACTTCAGCTATATCTGTTTCAACTGATTGATAGAGCGGTTCATCAAAAGGCATATTGATATGCACAGGACAGCGTTGTTTAATGGCAGTTTGAACAGCCGTTTTGATTTGGTGTAAATCCTGCTCCGTTCCTGTTTCAGATAAAGTTACATTGTACCAACTATGATTTTTAAAAACATTATGTTGTCTAATGGTTTGTCCTTCGCCTTGGTCAACCCATTTTTGCGGACGGTCGGCACTGACAACAATCAACGGGATATGACTGTAAAAAGCTTCGGCAATTGCCGGATAGTAATTGAGTAACGCCGACCCGGATGTGCAAACCAAAACCGACGGACGACCTGTTTGTTGCGCCATACCCAAAGCAAAAAATCCCGCTACACGCTCGTCAACCACACTTAAATTATTAAATGCCGGTTGATTGGTCAACTCTATAATCAAAGGTGCATTACGCGAACCGGGAGATATGACAATATCACGAATGCCGGCTTTTTGCAATACGGCAGATAAAAGTTGAGCAGTAGGCTTGTCGGAATGTTTTTGCATATATTTTTTAATCGGTATGCAAAAATATTGATTTTTTTGTAGGGAAACCGTGAAAGCCGGAAAATATCAACCGGCCATTATTAAAAAATGCCCTTTTTCTCTTTTTTCGGACTGATATCTTCAATATTCTTCTTAACCTTGCGAGTGGCTTTACCATTATTGAAACGATAATTTAACCGGAAAACCAAAATATTTTTGAGTAAATGTATATCATATTTGGTCAAACTTTCATACTGTAATGTCTTGGTATATTCTTCCTGCACAAAATCCACGCCAAAATCAACCGGCAATATATACATTAACATTAAATTCAGTCGTTTTTTCAAAAAAGATTTTTGAATTAGAAATCCCCAAAAATCATTATTTATGGTGTGGTAACCTTGTGGCGTGATATATTTGTTCATACCGCGTTGGTACATAAATCCGGTAGTTAGTGCTTTTGGCTGATTAACATACATCAAATTACTTTCCATACTATAATCGTTAAAAGCAGTGGTATTATTCTGATAGATAATACTACTGTGATACACATCAAAGTTGGTTTGCCAAAAAATTTGTTTGCTAAAAGGTACCGCGACATTTCCCTTAACACCGTAATGCCTGTAATGCCCTATATTTTCATAGGTTTGTTCAATTATTCCGTCATTGCGAAGCCTAGCAGTTTCGCCAATATAATTGTTTGAAAAATGATAATATGGCTCAGCAAACATACTACCACCGAAAAAGTCAAAACGCAGTCCCAATTGGTGGGTAATCGCAGGTTTCAATGCAGGATTTCCTTTGCGTACGATTTGCGGATTGACATACACGGGATTAGGATTGGCTTGTGATAATCCGGGATAGTTGCTTTGCGTTCTGTATTTTAATTTTACCCCTATCATTTTTGACAACTTGTGTCTGATATCCAAATAGGGTTGATAAATATAATAAGTTGCCTGACCTTCTATTGATTTTGGCTGACTGATTTCGCCTGCCATGCCGGTTTTGACTGACCAATCTTTATTAAACTTGTAGGCATAGTAGGCAAAAAGCTTGTGGCGCGTATCGATTAAATCAAATTTTTGATCAGTGGTATGACTAAATATACTCGTTACCAAATCATTAGAACTTTTTTGCCTGTAAAAACCGTAACCTGCTTGCAAAGAACCGTGTTCACCAAGTTGGCGGGAGTAGTCGGCATTGTATCTAAAACTGCTTTGACTGCTAACGGATTGGTCTTGCCGGTCTAAAATTTGATTGGTAAAAAATCGATTATCAGATTGATCCTTGTAAAAAGACAGATTGACGTCCATACGCAATTCTGATTGCTCGTTAAACTTCCCGATGTAAAAAACAGATTGCGAATTGGATTTTGAACGACCGTCAATCAAATTTGAAAGTTGGTATCGTGAAATAATGCCTAATGCGTCTGTGTCTGTTACTACGTATTGTAAATCTGTATGATCCTTTGGCTTAAAAACATTATTTAAACCTGTTTCAAAGCTCAAAGTATGACGTGGATTGATATAATAATCCATCCCGAAAACCATCCGGTCACCCAAAGTAATTTTTTGAATATTGTTACTGTTGCCGTCCAATTTATTTACAGAACTTCCGTCACCATATTTGTAAACACTGGTTGTTGGAAAAACAAAATCATTTAGAGAACGGTGGTATTGTGTGTAAATATTTACCTTATTATATGTATATGTCAAACTACCATTATTATAAATTACAGGTACTAGATGCGATTTGTCCGGATTATCAGTATCCCAAATAGGTTGTGATAACATATTAACTTCCAATCCGGTGTAATTTTTCTTCAAAATAATATTGATAACCGCCGTATAACCGTCCAAAGCATATCTGCCGGCAGGATCACGTATAATTTCAACTTTTTTGATACGATTCGGATTAAGATTTTGAATATAACCGGAATCTTTTTCCAAACCATCAACCAATATTTTGACATTGGTCTGTCCATCTACTTTTATTTGATTGTTGTAACGGTCATAAGTAACCCCTTGTATTTTGTCCAACACATCATTGGTATTGGCGGCAGCCACTTTCATTTTTCGCGTAACTGTATAAACATCTTTATCTACTTGAAAAGACTTATTTTTAGCTTTTACTTCTACTGATTTCAACAAATTTTCGTCGGGTGACAACTTAAAAATACCCAGAAAACGATTGTTTTGCTTGACAAAAACAGGAATGCTTTTCTTTTGGTAACCGATATAATCCAAAACCATTTGGTATTTTCCCGGTTTCAGTCCGGTCTCAAAATAGCCTTTGCTATCGGTAACAGTGCCCGTAACCAATTCTTTTTGGTCATTAAAAAATCCTACTGCGCATGATTCCAATCCTTGATTTGAAACAGAATCCAAAACTTGCCCTGAAATATATATTTCCTGTTGCGCCTTTACCCATTGTATAAAAAATAAAGCAATAATCACATAATACCTTTTCATAATTCGTTATTTAGATGATACTTTAAAGACGCCTTTTGCCGGGAAATGTTACAAGAAAGGGTAATTATTATTGTTTCATTTTATTAA
>JALVLX010000210.1 GCA_027032855.1 Flavobacteriales bacterium
TTTCAGATTAACGATTTTCGATTTCAGATTTTTGTAAAGTCCGTTGGAGCGACCTGTTAGTAGTAGATGAAAAAAATAGAAAACTACCATTGAGTGCCGTAGGTGCGATACCAAGTTTGATTTCAGATTTCAGATTAACGATTTTCGATTTCAGATTTTTGTAAAGTCCGTTGGAGCGACCTGTTAGTAGTAGATGAAAAAAATAGAATACTACCATTGAGTGCCGTAGATGCGACATCTTTGTAATTGTAAGGTAGTAATACTAAAATATAAAAAAGAATGAATTGTAAAAATTGTAATTTTGAAATTAGTGAAAATGATAAATTTTGCAAAAATTGCGGAGCAAAAGTTGTAAATGAACGTATAACTTTAAAAACATTATTTTCCGATTTTATTAAAACATTTGGTTGGGATAGTAAGTTTTTTGTTACATTAAGACTTCTTTTAGTCAAACCACAAACGGTTATTGTAGAATATCTAAACGGAACAAGAAGCAAATACACAAAACCTTTTACGTTTTTTACTATAAGTTTAGCCGTTTCCCTATTTATTTTCAGTCATTTTTCACAACAATATATTAAAATATTAAAAGAAAACATACAACAAATAGAACAAACTGAAAATGTTTCATCCGCAAATAATCAACCACAATTTTATGAATTAATGGGATATAAAAGTAGAGATGAATATGTTGAAAAAATGGTTTCTTTTCAATTAAAATATTATAATCTTATATCCTTTCTTATGTTACCTTTTGTAGCATTAATTTCGTTTTTTGTTTTTGGAAAACCTTACAATTACGGTGAACATTTGGTTGTCAATACATATATACAGGGTTTTTCTTTAATATTGACTAATACATTTTTCTTGTTTGGCCTTGTAGCCGGAATAAATGTTCTTTCTTATTTTGCTCTGATTTCACTGATATATTATTTTTATGTATTTAAGAATATTTACAAATTATCATTTGGAAAACTTTTGTTAAAAATATTGAAGTTTATAGGTATTTTGATATTGGCTTCAATTATTTTAGGCATTATTTCAATCCCAATCTTGTTTATTGTTTCGATGCTTAAATCTCAATTTTGAATTATTAAAAATTTTTTACTATGAAAGAATACAAATACGACATCATTGTTGCTTTATTCGGTGTAGGTGTAACTATGCTGTTTTTTGGTTTTAACTGGACACTATCGTCAAAAATTATTTTGTAGTGTTTTTGTTGACCTTTTATTATCTGGGAAAAGTCATTGCTTGTAAATATATGAAGGGTAAATGTTGATACAACCTTTATGGCAAAAAATATTGTTCTCTAAAAACAACTTTCAACCTTTAACTTTCAACTTTCAACTAATGAACCTTCATCATCAGCGCACGAACCTTGTTTCCATCCACATCATTTGCCCAATAACCGTCTTTTTTAAAATAAGACCCGATAATCAACGCATCGGCAACGGCTAGATAATCCTGTACATTATCAATATTGACACCCGAACCAACCAATACGGGAAGATTGCTTGCGGATTTGACTTTTTGCAGTTCGTCGATATCTGCCGTATCGCCTGTGTGCATACCTGTTACAATCAAACCGTCGGAGAGGAAGAAATCGGCGGCGTGTGCCATTTCGGTTATTTCCAAGTCTGCGGTGAGGGCGTGGGAGCTGTGTTTCTTTTTAATGTCGGTAAAAATGGCAATATGCTCTGCGCCTATATGTTTACGGTAGCGGAGCAGTTCGGCGGCTTGGCTGTCAATATAGCCTTCGTCTGCCAAATGCCCGAACACAAAGCCTTCGGCACGGATAAAATCGACGCCGGCACTCAGGGCGGAAGCCAAGGCTGCTTTGTTGGCACCTGCCAATATCTGAATACCCAAAGGTAAGCCGGTTTCTTGTTTGATCAAATAGGCAATGATGGCTGTCAAACTGCTGATTTCGTGTCCCACATCATTCTTGGTATAAGGTACATCGTGCATATTTTCAATCATTAAGGCGTCAATGCCGGCTTGTTGATATGCCCGTGCTTCGGTTAATGCTTTTTGTATGATTTGATTAACATCACCGGCATATTTGGGCGTGCCGGGTAAGGCCTGTAAATGTATCATCCCGATAACCGCTTTCCGTTGCCCGAATATTTTTTGAAATCTTTCTGTCATTATTTAATTTTTATCTTGTAAATTTATCAAATATTTTAAAACCTATGTCCAAACAACCCAAAATTACTGTTTTTGGTGCTGCCAATGTTGATATTACGGGTTTTCCCACAGCGGAATTGGTGTTTAAAGACGCCAATACCGGACACATGAAAACCACAGCCGGTGGGGTGGGACGCAATATTGCCGAAAACCTCAAACATTTGGGGTTTGACGTAGAACTCATCAGCATTTTTGGTGATGATACGTTGAGCGACTTCTTGATAAAAGATTGTCTGACAAAAGGGTTGCAAATTAACCGCAGTTTGTTTCTCAAAAATATGCCGGCATCCTCATTTATGGCGGTACTCGACAATCACAATGATCTGGCAGTCGGCATCTCGGCTATGCAGTTGTATGACGAGATAGATGAGGAATTGTTTATAGCCAATTTGCCCGGCAAGATAGAGGCGGAATACGTGGTTTTGGAAACCAATTTGTCAAGCCGGATATTACAGGCAACCGTAGAAAAATATCCGTATAAAAAGTTTGTCTTGGATACCGTTTCTGGAAAAAAGTCTTTACGTGCAAAATTTTTGTTAAAAGGGCTTCACATTCTAAAAACAAACTTACTAGAGGC
>JALVLX010000211.1 GCA_027032855.1 Flavobacteriales bacterium
AAATCCGTATAAACTTTTGTTTTCGGCCCAAAAACCATTCTACCGGTTAATCGCAACATATATACAGCGGTTACAACTATGGACGTAACGGCAAACACCGTTAAAGCTTGCTTGTAAAGATCTTGATTTAAGAACGAACCGACAAAAATGTTCATTTCAGCCACAAAACCACTAAATCCGGGTAAACCGAGATTAGCCAACGCCGCAATCACATACGCCACACTCAACAACGGCACAATACGCATCATACCTTGCATTTTGGTAATATCCCTGACGTGCGTTCTACCGTAAATCATACCGATTAAAGCAAAAAACAAAGCCGTAATAAATCCGTGTGATAAGGATTGCAACATCGCACCGTTCCAAGCGGTTTTATTTATCATTAACAACGCAAACAACACCAAGCCCAAGTGACTAACAGATGAATAAGCGTTGATATATTTCAAGTCGGTTTGTTGAATAGCTGATAAGGCACCGTAGGTTACGCCAGTAACGGCAAGGATTAAGAAAAAATCTTGCCAAAACAAGGCGCCTTCGGGCATCAAAAACATGGCAAAACGGAAAATACCGTAACCACCGAGTTTCATCAATACCCCTGCGTGCAACATTGACACGGCTGTCGGTGCCGATGCGTGACCATCAGGCGACCAAGTGTGGAACGGAAATAAAGCCCCTATCGTTCCAAAACCAATAAATGCCAACGGGAAAAAGATTTTTTGCCACATATACGGCATCTCTCTCTGCGAAAGTTCCATAATGTCAAAAGTCGGTGCTTGTCCGCCGGCAGCGCTTGTAAAGTAAATACCCAACAAGGCAACCAACAACAAAGCAGAAGCGCCCATCAACATCAAAGTCAGTTTCATTGCGGCATACTCACGCGGACCGCTTCCCCAGATACCTATGAGCAGATACATCGGGATAACGGCTATTTCGTAGAATACAAACATGGTAAATAAATCCAACGAAATGAAAAATCCGTAAACACCGGTTGCCAAAACTATCAACGAAATGAAAAACTCTTTGGACAAAGGTTTGATTTTCCAAGATACAAAGGTGCCGGCAATCACGATTAAAGTCGTCAACAAAATCATCAATACCGAAACGCCATCGACACCTATATGATAATGTGCATTAAATTCGGCAAACCAAGGTATGTTTCTTTCAAACAACATTATTGATTTGTCACCGGCTTCACGCGCATTCATATATTGCACAATCAAGTTGGCTGACATTCCCAGTTGCACAAACATTCCGGCAAGGGTTACCAAGCGCGCTTGCTTCAAATCTTTGGTAAATAAAACCATTGCAAGCACGGTAAGCACCGGAACAACGACAAATAAGCTTAATATATCCATTTTAAAATTTTTATTTTTTTATTCTAACATCTATCTATTTATAACACAATTTTTATTGCTACTCTTTTTTTAATTTATTAATTTCTTCTTCCGATAAACCTGTTGCATTCATTATTATTCCTAAATCGACACCTCTTTTTAATAAATTTTTTGCAACTTCAATTTTTTCTTCTTGCCTTCCTTCTTCTTTTGCAGTTTCTAACGAATTTTTCAAATCACGATAATACTTTAAACTATCTTCATATTCTTGATATTCTTTCTGATTAAATTTTGAAATTTCAGCTATTTCAAACAACTTCATAAATATATTCTCTTTTAGTTTTTCAGGAATTCTATCAAGTTTATGCAAATTTTTCAAAACAAATAACCACTTATCAAATCTACTTTCCAATTCTTCAACTTTCTTATTAAACTTTGGCATTTCAAGGTATATGAAAGTCAACTTATCATAAAAAACTTCTTTGGTTTCTTGATCAGTCAATTTAACATCATAGCGAAATTTGTCTTTTTCAGCTTTATCTTCATCAAAGACAAAATCCAAAATGGCAATCATATAAACTTTTTTCAATTCAAAATTCCAATCACTTCCAAGCATCGCCTGCTCTCTAATAGGAAATGTAGAATAGTAAACGGTTCTGTCCTTAAAAAACTTTTGTTTCGTTTTTTGTAATTCAACTATAAACTTTTCACCTTTTTCATTTGTGCAATACAAATCAAAAACAGCTTTCCTGTTCAATTCCGTGGTCGAGAGATTTTCATTTTTTAGATATTGTAAATCCGTAATTTTACCTTGTTCCTTTTTTAACAATTCGTTTAAAAAATCCAACAATAAGTCCTTATTTGGTTCTTCTCCAAATAATCTTTTGAAACCATAATCAGTAAAAGGATTAATATATTTCTCTCTAAACACCATTTATTATTCTCGAAATTTTATCTGAAAAATATAATCAACATAACAATAGCAACCACCCCGGACACAAAGAACATCGCATAGTCTTGCATACGTCCGGTTTGCACAAATTTCACTTTTTCGGCTGATTTTTCAACCGTCAATCCGATCAAGTTCATAAAACCATCGATAACGTGGCGGTCAAACCAAGCAATCGGTTTGGAAATTTTGTCAAAAATGATTTTGTGTGTGATGAAAATATATAATTCGTCAAAATAAAATTTGTTTTTCGCCCATTTGTAACCGCTTCCCATTGCCGAAGCTACTTTTTGCGGATAAGCGGTTTCTTTGAAATACATCAAGTAAGCCATACCAATACCAAACGCAGCCATCAAAATGGAACCGATTACCAACGGATCACCCCAGTGAATATGACTGTGGAAAATCCCGCGGTCGGCAGATACAAAAGTGCTAAACGGAATAAAGCCGGATACAACTGTCATAAATGCCAAGA
>JALVLX010000212.1 GCA_027032855.1 Flavobacteriales bacterium
CCATTTTGTCGCAAAAAAAAGGCGAACGCAATGCTTGTTATTATTCCAATTACTGTGGTAGTTACGGCTGTTCGTCCGACGCCAAAGGTAGCTCGCGCGTCGCTTTGATTCATGATGCGCTCAAAACAGGCAACTGTACGGTTGTCCCAAATGCTAAAGTTTTTCATCTGGAAACAGATGGAAATTACCGGCTCAAAAAAGCTTGGTATTATGACGCCTCCGGACAGAAACAATCCGTTGAAGCCAAGATATTTGTCGTAGCGGCACAAGCAGTAGAAACCTCACGTTTACTATTGATGAGTCAAAACAAAGAATTTCCTAACGGCTTGGCAAATAATAACGGTCAAGTCGGGAAAAACTTAATTTTTTCAGGTGGCGGCGTAGGCGGTGGTGATTTTTATTATGACGAATTGGAACCGGAATTAGCTCGTGAACTGGCAAAACCCGGCGTATTTGTCAACCGCACAATACAGGATTTTTATGAACTGACCAATCCCGAAAACGGACAAAAAATGAAAGGCGGAACGGTCGATTTTTTGTTTGAACACGCCAATCCCGTATCAAAAGCTGTCAGAGAAAAATGGAATGACGATGGTAATCTACGTTGGGGAACAGATTTAAAACAGCACTTGCACCGGTATTTTACCAACGTACGCAAACTCAAATTTGAAATTTTTGTAGATTGGTTACCCACCGACAACTGTTTCGTCAGCTTATCAAACAAAGTAAAAGACAAATGGGGCGATCCGGTGGCTCAAATCCGCATCGGTAATCACCCTCATGATTTAAAAGTGGCCGAAATCATTGCCGGCAAATCAAAACAAATATTGGCCAAGATGGGCGCTCATAATATATATGCTTCAATTAGCGGAGCGCCACCCAACAATTTGCAAGCCGGCGGTTGCCGTTTTGGTGACGACCCTCAAAAAACTGTTTTAAATAAATATTGTCAAGCACACGAAGTAGAAAACTTATTTATTACTGATGGCAGTTTTATGCCAACCGGCGGTAGTGTGACTTATACTTGGACCATTTATGCCAATAGTTTTAGAGTAGCGGATATAATCAAACTCCGCCTTACATAACACTCTTATTTTTTTTCACAGTCACTTTTAATTTTTTTTCTTTTTTACAATAATTTAAACAAAAAACAAAAAAATCCACTTAAAAATGTTAAAATTACATTTTTATATCCGAATATCATGATTTTTCTCTAAAACAAATCGTAATTTTTGTATTTTTGTTAATCGAATTCACACATGAATAATATTTACACAAACAAAAATATAAATTATGATGAATCTAAAATTTTTCAGTATTGCTATTGTTTTTGGTGTCACTATTTTTAACGGAATTAGCAATTTATCCAAACCGCAAACTTATCAAAAAGTTGCCTATAACACTGAAACGCAACAATCCGGAGAGGCTTTCTTTAAAACTCAATGTGGTTTTTGTCACACCAAAGAGGAATTAATTGCACCGGATATGAACAAAATTAAAGCTGCTTACTTAAAAAAATATCCTAGTAAAGATGCTTTTGTTAAAGCTGTAATGGATTTTGTAAAAAATCCGGATAAGAAAAATGCTATTTACAGAGAAGGTATTGATAATTTTACAGATATGCCCAAGATGCCTTTTAAAGATGCGCAAATAAAATCTGTAGCAGAGTATATTTTTAACGCTTCTAGTTTTTAATAAACATATTTTTTCAAAAATATAAACATATCCGGATAACTTCCGGATTTTGTTGCTTGTCTTTACTTTAAGAAAAAACAATTATCTTTACATTTCCAAGATTCCAAACGGAAATAATGCAAAAACTAAAAAAAATACTAGGTAGCATCACTTTGATAATTGCTGTCATTATATTGGCGCTCTATTTAACAGGTTACGGTTATATTTTTACAGCCGCCAAAACGGTTTACGGCAACGGACACATCACGTCTTTTATAGATGATTTCAGGTTTTTTCCTACTCGAAAAATCGATAATGACCCTGATAATATTTGGTATTGGCCAAAACATAAACGCTACAATCAAATAAAACCGACAAAAAGACTTCTCGATGAACACAAAAAAATGAAAACCGTGGCGTTTCTCATTATCAAAAACGACAGTATCCTGAGTGAGAATTATTACGAAGGCTACCACAAAGACAGCTTGTCCAATTCGTTTTCCATGGCTAAAAGCATGACCGAAGCCCTTTTGGGAAAAGCCATTAAAGACGGCTATGTAAAAATGTCAGATAAGGTCATTAAATACTTACCCGGTTTAAAAGGCAAATATGCCCAAGAAGTCACCATTGCCGATTTGGCCTCCATGAGTAGCGGATCCAACTGGATTGAAGATTATTACAATCCGTTTCACATCACCACCGAAGCCTATTTTAGTGACAATTTGGAACGTTTGATGTTCGACAAAGTCCGTATTGACGACAAACCCGGACAAAAATTTCAATACCTTAGTGGCGATACCCAATTGTTGGGTATGATCATAGCCAAAGCCACCGGCATGAGCTTGTCGGAATATATGTCAAAAAGTTTTTGGCAACCGATGGGCGCCCGCAAGTATGCTTTGTGGACTTTGGACGGTAAAGCCGAAACCGAAAAAGCCTTTTGTTGTATCAATTCCAATGCCCGTGATTTTGCCCGTTTTGGCAAATTATACGAACATTTGGGCAACTGGAACGGCAATCAAATCCTTGATACCGCTTATGTCAAAAAATCACTATCCCCCCGTTTAGAATCTTCACCTT
>JALVLX010000213.1 GCA_027032855.1 Flavobacteriales bacterium
GTTTGATATTCTTTACGTCTCACAAATTAAAAGTAAGAAATTAGATTTAATAACCATAAAGCAATCATCAAAGAATTAAAATATTTTATGAAGCATAACAAATCGCAAATCTGAAATTGCAAATCTGACACTTCGGCAGGCTCAGTGACCAAATCGCAAATCTGAAATGAACAAAGAATCCTCATATTATCAAAATCATACTAATGAACAGCCGGCAAGTCAAAAGACATTGTCATACTATATTTTTTACCCTTTGTTATTTGTGTTTTTGATATGGTTCGTATTTTGGATTGAGGATACATTTCATTTAAATTTTACCCGTTACGGCATTTATCCAAGGCGCTTGCAGGGATTAATAGGAGTTGTTTTTTCGCCTTTCATTCATTCCGGATTTAGTCATATTTTTAACAATTCCATACCATTATTTGTATTGAGTTCTTTTTTATTTTACCATTACAGGCGGATTGCTTGGCGCATATTATTTTGGGGATTTCTTTTAACCGGTTTGTTAACATGGCTTATCGGCCGACCGTCATATCATATTGGTATGAGTGGCATTATTTATATGTTGATTGCATTTCTGTTTTTTTCGGGCGTATTTGTCAGATATTACCGGCTAATGGCAGTTTCATTAATTGTGGTGTTTTTATACGGCAGTTTGATTTGGTTGATGTTGCCCATAGTTGAAAGAATGTCTTGGGAAGGTCATTTATCCGGATTTGTAAGCGGTCTTTTTTTATCATTTATATATAGTAAAAACTTAAAAAAAAGATATCAGCATAAAAAATTGGTAAAAATTTACCCCGAAGATGAGGAGTTTTTGAAACATTTTGATGAAAACGGTAATTTTATTGAAAATACTGAACAGAATGCGTAAAAAAATAAAACATTGAAGTATTCATACAATAATCTTGCAAAAAAAAAGTTAGTATAGTTGTAACAATAAAAATTAATTTTATCTTTGCAGGGTAAATTTGTTGTAAATACTGACGTGAAAGCGTTATTTTATTACTTGTAACAAATTTAAATTATTGAATATTTGACAGTTATACTAAATACATAATAAATTAATGATATGAAAAAAAGGTTTTTAATTGGTATCTTTTCTTTTGCTATAATCGGTTTCTTATTTACCGGTTGTTCCAGTGGTTCTGATGATTTTAAACGTTCCCGTGGTACCGGACGTGCGATGAATGGTAAAGATGGGGGGTATAAGTTTAACCCTCGTTTCAGGAATCAAATTACTGCGCCCGGGTTAGTTTTTGTAGAAGGAGGGACGTTCACTTTTGGTGAAGTTCAAGATGATGTTATGAATGATTGGAATAATGTTCCAACGCAACAACATGTTCGTTCTTTTTATATGGACGAAACCGAGGTGACGAATTTAATGTATTTGGAATATTTAGATTGGCTCAAAAAGGTTTTCCCGACGGACGACGAAAGATATAAAAATATTTATAAAGGGGCTTTACCTGATACAATGGTATGGCGTACACCTTTAGGTTATAACGAGGATTTAGTTAATAATTATTTGAGACACCCGGCTTACGCTTTATATCCGGTGGTCGGTGTTAACTGGATACAAGCTGTTCAATATTGTAACTGGAGAACTGATCGTGTAAATGAAACTTTGTTATACAAATCAGGAAAATTAAGCAAAGAAGCCATTAATAATCCTAGCGCTGAAGAATTATTTAGTACGGATACTTATCTTACTGCCCCTGATTTAGCAATGGGAGGTAATACTGATTTATATAATGTCAGAAAAAGAAAAAATGATACCGTATTAAATGTCGTAAACCGTAGCTCAGGTATCATCTTGCCTGCTTACCGTTTGCCTTCGGAAGTTGAATGGGAATATGCTGCAAAAGCCGATGTTGGTTTACGTGAATACAATACATTAAAAGGTAGAAAAATTTATCCTTGGAAAGGTGCTTCAACCAGAAACCTTAGAAAAGGAAAAGATAGAGGTAAAGAAATGGCTAACTTCAAGATTGACGATGGAAACTACGATGGTTTAGCCGGTTGGGCAGATGATGCTGCCGATATTACAGCACCTGTAAAAACATATCCGCCAAATGACTTTGGTCTGTACGATATGGCAGGAAACGTTAACGAGTGGGTAGGTGATGTATATCGTCAAATTATCGATGACGAAGCTAATGACTTTAACTACTACAGAGGTAATATTTATACCAAGCAAGCTTTTGATGAAAACGGTGACTTGATTGTTATCACTCCGGATTCTATCCCAATGGATACCTTGCCAAATGGTAAAATTATTGTAAGTCAATTCCCCGGAGCACCCGGAAAAAAACCTGTTGATGATAACGAATTATATTTGAGACAGAATTTTGACAGATCAGATAACCGTGATTTCCGTGATGGTGATATCGAATCTTCCAGAAGTTATATGAAAGAGCAAGAAGATGTTGATGCTGATCCTTCTTTAAGAATGTACAATGCACCTGTTCATGAAGTATATGCGGACTCTACGGAAATGGTTAAGAATTACGACAAATCTAACAAACGTTCTACTTTGATAGATAACCACGTAAGAGTTATCAAAGGTGGTTCGTGGAGAGATAGAGCTTACTGGTTAGACCCTGCTCAACGTAGATTCTATCCGGAATACTTATCAAGAAATGATATTGGTTTCCGTTGTGCTATGTCACGTGTTGGAAACAAATCAATCTACAAGTCTTTTAGAAGACCTGTGAATTAATTAAGTAAATAAATCAAATTAAAAGTCGGAGTATTTTTTACTCCGGCTTTTATTTTTAATCTATCTTTTTTTTATCTTACCTTTGCAAAAAAAAATTTTATGAGTAAAAAGTTAGTTATTGTCGAGTCACCGGCAAAAGCCAAAACAATTAAAAAGCTTTTGGGAAAAAATTATGAAGTAGCTTCCAGTTACGGACATATAGCAGACTTGCCGGCAAAAGATATAGGAATTGATTTGGAAACATTTAACCCCAACTATATAGTTCCTAAAGATAAAAAAGACACTATAAAAAAACTCAAAAAATTATCTGACAGTGCCGATGAAATATTATTGGCAAGTGATGAAGACCGCGAAGGAGAAGCAATAGCTTGGCACTTAAAAAATCAGTTAAATTTAAAAGACGATATCACAAAAAGGATTGTGTTTCATGAGATTACTGAAACAGCTATAAAAAATGCTATTAAAAATCCCCGTGATATCAACTATTTTTTGGTTGACGCACAACAAGCACGCCGGTTACTTGACAGAATAGTAGGGTATAAATTATCACCGGTATTGTGGCGTAAAGTAAAACGTGGATTGTCAGCCGGTCGTGTGCAATCCGTTGCAGTGAGGTTGATTGTAGATAGAGAAAATGAAATTAGAGCCCATAAACCAACCACATCATTTAAGGTTTCAGGCAATTTTGCTAATCATCAAAATCATAATTTTGATGCGGTTTTGGACAAAGAGTTCAAGAAAGAAGAAGAAGTTGAAAAATTTCTTGACCGCATCAATGGGGCTAAATTCAAAGTAGCTGATATCGTTACCAAAGCGGCAAAGAAAACACCGGCACCACCTTTCACCACTTCAACCTTGCAACAGGAAGCGGTTAGAAAACTTGGTTTCAGTGTTTCTAAAACCATGATGCTGGCTCAAAAACTCTACGAAAACGGTTATATTACATACATGAGAACCGACAGTGTTAGCCTGTCAAATGATGCCAAAAAACAAGCGGTTGAAATGATTACCAAAGAATTTGGTAAGAATTATAGCAAGACGCGTAATTACAAAACAAAATCAAAAGGCGCTCAAGAAGCTCACGAAGCTATTCGTCCTACGCAAATTTCACGTAAATCCTTGGATGTTGATTTTGATTCAAACCGTCTATACGATTTGATATGGAAAAGAACCGTAGCTTCACAGATGGCAGATGCTAAAATTGATAGAACAACTGTTAAAATTGAAAATGATAAAGATAAACATTTGTTTACGGCAAAAGGAGAAGTGGTTGTTTTTGATGGTTTTTTAAGACTCTATCAAGAAGCCAAAGATTCTCAAGATGAGCAGGAATTCAAAGCTCAGTTACCAAAATTAGAGAAAGGTGAAAGCTTAAAAGATAATTATATTGAAGCCGTTCAAAAATTTTCCCGTCCACCTGCGCGTTACAATGAAGCTGCGTTGGTGAAAAAAATGGAAGAACTTGGTATCGGTCGCCCTTCAACTTACGCACCGACAATTTCAACTATTCAAAAACGTGGCTATGTTGAGAAAAAAAGTATTGAACCGCGTGAGCGAAAAGTCCTTAAATGGATTTTGGAAAACGGTGTGATTTCAAAGAAAACAGCGGTTGAAAAATACGGTTACGAAAAAAATAAGTTGGTCCCTACCGATATTGGTATTGTGGTTAACGACTTTTTGATTGAAAATTTTGACAAGATTCTTGACTATAATTTTACTGCTAAAATTGAGGAAGAATTAGATAAAATTGCCGATGGAAAAAAAGAATGGAAAGAAACTTTAAAAGAATTTTATAAAGAATTTAATCCGACAGTCGAAAATGTTTCAAAAAATGCAGTTCGTGCGAGAGGTGAAAGACTATTAGGTACCGATCCTAAAACAGGGAAAAATGTTTATGTTAAAATAGGGCAATATGGTCCGTTGGTACAAATAGGCGAATCAAATGAAGAAGAAAAACCTTTGTTTGCCGGTGCACCGCAAGGGGTTAGTTTGAATGATATTACTTTAGATCAAGCTTTGAAGATGTTTAGTTTTCCAAAAAACATCGGGAAGTTTGATGATAAAGATGTAGTAATAGCAACCGGAAGATACGGACCATACATTATATATAATAATAAATTCATTTCAATACCCAAGAAAATCGATCCGGTTACAATCACATTGGAACAGGCAATTGATTTAATAAAAAAGAAATTAAAAGCAGATGAACCCATCGCAACTTATGATGACGAACCTGTTTTTAAAGGCAAAGGACGTTTCGGACCTTTTATCAAATGGAAAGACTTATTTATCAATGTTTCAAAAAAGTATGATTTTGATAATTTATCAGAGCAAGATATTGTTGAATTGATAAAAAATAAGATTAAAAAGGAAAAAGAAAAAATGATAAAGGTTTGGGAAGATGAAGGCATTTCGTTACAAAAAGGAAAATGGGGACGCCTGGTTGTTGTAAAAGGTAAAAAGAAAGTTATGCTGCCAAAAGGAACCGATCCGGAAAGTGTTACGTTGGAAGTTGCAAAAATGAATCTTAAATAAAATGCTTCAAGATTTTTTTACGCCATTATCAAATCATTTTGATTTTGATGCCGCTAAAGACTATGGTAATATTGGCGGACATATCGAAGCATATACGGAAAAAAAATTTCCGGATCCGGATAAGTTCGATGTTTTTATAATTGGAGTTCCGGAAGAGCGTAATGCAATTGATAACGAAGGAACAGGATTGGCACCTGATGCTATCAGGCAAACTTTATATAATCTTTTTCCGGGAGAATGGCATTTAAAAATAACTGATTTGGGTAATTTGAGATTGGGCGAATCTACATCACAAACCTATCAAAATTTGACAAATGCTTTGTTGCTTCTTCCGGTCGATTCATCTATTATTGTTTTGGGAGGAAGCCAAGATTTAACATTTGGTCTGATAAATTATTATGATTTAAACAATAAAGTTTATAATCTCAACGTTATAGATGCATTCATAGACGGTTCTTTGACAGATTCTGGGTTTGATAACGAGAATTATTTGACAGAAATATTGCGGAAAGATGATGGGCATTTGCAAAATTTGAGTTTACTTGGTGTCCAGAGTTATTATAATCATCCGGATAAATTCAGAAAATTTAAAGATCTATATGTTGATTTTTATAATTTAGGTGAATTGAAAAAGGATATTTTTGAAGCGGAACCTGAATTACGGGAAGCTCATATAGTAAGTCTGGATGTTAAAAGTATGAAATTTGCTAATATGCCGGCTCAAGTTCAAGGTATGCCGAATGGATTTGACGGAATAGAGATTTGTAAGTTGTCGAGACTTTCCGGTTTAGCACCTAAAAACAGGTTTTTTGGTGTTTTTGAATACAACCCGCTTCTAGATCAACGTTTAACAGGAGCAAATCTGATTGCGCAGCTATTGTGGTACTATATAGATGGTAAAAATAATAGGCAGAAAGAGTATCCGGAAATTTCAAAATCTGAATTGTTAAAATTTTATGTTGAAAATGAGGTTGTGAAATTGGTGTTTTATAAAAATCCATTATCGGGACGTTGGTGGTTGGAAGTCCCTCATTATGAGGGGGAAAGTTTATTGATTTCTTGTTCTGAAAAAGATTATGAAAATGCGGTAAAATCAATTATCACAAAAAGAATTTACGGTATATTAAATAAATTGACCGTATGAATATTAAAAAATGATTAATATTCGTGTTTGAGTATAAAAAAATGCTAATAATTTAATGATACTGTTTATTTAATAATAAAACATAGTATTTGAAAATAATAATAGAGAAAATTTGTTTTTAAAAATATTTTATTTTTATATTTGTGCCTGAATTTTTCCAATTGAATAATAAAATATAATTCATATTAAAATAACACGTTAAATATAACTTTTTTATGAAAAAATTAATAGCTTTATCCGCTATCATTGCTACTTTGTTAACAGGGTGTGGAAATAATTACCAGCGAGGTGAGATTGTCGGTGTCAAAGGTCATACATGGCACCCCTATCAACCGTACGGCATGAGTTTAATACCGGGTGGTGCGTTTGTTATGGGTAAACAAAATGAAGATAAAGAGTATGCCTTGAATGCACCAACCAGAACGGTAACGGTTCGTGCATTTTATATGGACGAAACTGAAATAACAAATGCCGAATATCGCGAATTTGTGAACTATGTTCGCGATTCGGTTATCCGTTATCGTTTGGCTGTTTTAGCTGAAGAAATGGAAGCTACCCCTAAAAAAGGAATTGGTAAATATATGTTTAAAACTATTGATACGGTTAAGAATGCTTATTATAAATATATGATGAATACTTACGGCAGTTTGAGTAATCCGGATGATGAAAATGCAGGTAAAGTATTAAACTGGAAAGTGCCTTTGATCTATAATACCAATAAATTTCCGGATGAGTATTATGCTGAGGTGATGGATTCAATGTATTTGCCGATTGAAGAAACCGGTGATGCAGAACGTATGTTTGATGTAAATAAATTTATATACAAATTACGTCGTTATGAAACAGGCGAAGCAGCACGAAAAGGTGAAAGACGTTCAAAACATATTAAAGATACTATCATTAGAGTATATCCAGATACAGCTGTATGGGTAAAAGATTTTATGTATGCTTATAACGAGCCCATGCATGAAGATTATTTCTGGCATGATGCATACAGTGACTATCCGGTAGTAGGTGTTAACTGGTACCAAGCAACTGCTTTTGCTGATTACAGAACTAAAAAAATGACTTGGTTCTTGAGAAGTAAAAACAGAGCGCCTTTACATGCTTTCCGTTTGCCTACTGAAGCTGAATGGGAATATGCCGCCCGCGGTGGTATGGAAGGTAATGATTACCCTTGGGGTGGTCCTTATACCATGAATGAAAAAGGTTGTTTCTTAGCAAACTTCAAACCTTTGCGAGGCGATTACGGTTCAGACCAAGCCGTCTTTACAGCGCGTGCCAAATCATATAACCCGAATGGATACAACCTGTACAACATGGCAGGTAACGTTGCGGAATGGACAAATTCTTCTTTCTATCCTGATTCATATTATTTCGGAGCGTCTTTCAATCCCACGACAGATGCTTATGATAATAAAAGAAAAATTATCAGAGGTGGGTCTTGGAAAGATGTTAAATACTTTATTCAAGTACACTCAAGAGCTTATGAGTATGCAGATACAGCTCGTAGTTATATAGGTTTTA
>JALVLX010000214.1 GCA_027032855.1 Flavobacteriales bacterium
ACTACGCTACTGATTGGCGGTACGCGCGTGCCAAAACATCATATCAAAATAGAAGCCTACGGCACAGTTGACGAACTGAATTCTTACTTAGGTTTACTCCGTGACAAAATCGCCAAAGAATACCGAGACGAACTCATTGAAATCCAAAATCGTTTGTTTACACTAGGGTCATTTCTGGCGTTGGACATTGACAAACAAACATTAGCCAACGGCAAACCCCGCTTGGATATCAAACCTATCAATGAAGATGACATCAATTTTCTGGAACAAAAAATTGACGCCATGGATAAAGTGCTACCACCAATGACAAACTTTGTTTTACCCGGCGGACACGAACAAGTTTCCATCTGTCATATTTGCAGAACCATCTGTCGTCGCGCCGAACGAAAAGTAACCTATCTCAATGAAACTGAGCCGGTTTCTTCCGAACTGACAAAATACCTTAACAGATTATCAGATTACCTGTTTGTGTTGGCACGAAAATTGTCCATGGATTTTCAGATTCAAGAGATTCCTTGGATTCCAAAATAAAAAAATATACTGTAAAATTATATTGAAGTTTAAAGCTTTTTTATTAGTTTTGCCCGATTTTAAAAAAAACCAAAGATTATGTATTGGACATTAGAATTAGCCTCTTATTTAAGTGATGCCCCTTGGCCGGCAACCAAAGACGAATTGATAGATTATGCTATCAGAACCGGAGCGCCTCTTGAAGTTGTAGAAAACTTACAAGAAATCGAAGAAGAAGAAGAAATCTTTGAAACCATTCAAGATATTTGGCCGGATTATCCAACAGAAGATGACTTTCTTTGGAATGAAGACGAATATTAATAACATTAATGTTAATAAATACTAAAAAGTCTCCCAAAAGAGACTTTTTTTTTATATTTTTGAAACTGCATTTTGCAAGCTTTTTTTGTGGTCAAAATACTTGTCCCAACGAAAAGCATTTTATGATTAAAACCCAGTTAATATGAAGATTGTCAATTCCTTACTAAAAGTTTTTTTAGGCGATAAGAAAACTAAAGATATCAAACAAATGAAGCCGATTGTTGACCAAGTTAACAAATTGGGACCGGCTTTGCAAAAACTCAGCATAGACGAACTACGTCACAAAACCCATGATTTTAGAGCGCAAATCAAAGAAGCAACCAAAGAATTGCGTGCCAAACAAGACGAATTACGTCAAAAAGCTGAACTAGAATCGGATTTGGACGTGCGTGAAAGTTATTATGACGAAATTGACCGCATCGAAGACGATGTCTATAAAATAGAAGAAAAAGTCCTCAACGATATTTTACCCGAAGCTTTTGCCGTGGTACGTGAAACCGCTCGCCGTTTCAAAGAAAACGACACTTTGGAAGTAACCACTACCCCGCTCGACCGTGAATTGTCCGCTACCCGTGACTACATCACCGTTGAAGATGACAAAACCATCTGGTCAAACCGGTGGAATGCCGAAGGTAAAGAAGTGGTTTGGGACATGGTACATTACGATGTGCAAATCATCGGTGGTATTGTACTGCATCAAGGTAAAATTGCCGAGATGATGACCGGTGAAGGTAAAACATTAGTAGCTACCTTACCCCTGTACCTCAACGCTCTGCCCGGACGTGGCGCTCACTTGGTAACTGTCAACGACTACTTGGCAAAACGTGATGCCGCTTGGATGGGACCTATCTTTGAATTTTTAGGTCTGCGTGTAGATTGTATCGACCGCCACCAACCCAATACGCCTCAACGTCGCAAAGCTTATGAAGCGGATATCACTTACGGCACTAACAATGAATTCGGTTTTGACTACCTGCGTGACAATATGGCGCACACCACCTCTGATTTGGTACAACGCGAGCACAATTACGCCATTGTCGATGAGGTCGATTCGGTATTGATTGATGATGCACGGACACCTTTGATTATTTCCGGTCCGGTTGAACAAGGAGACCGTCACGAATTTAACGAACTCAAACCTTTTATTGAAAAAATATTTCAAGAACAAAGAGCACGCATTCACGATGAATTGGTACTTGCCAAAAAACTCATCAAAGAAGGCAACACCAAAGAAGGAGGCTTCCATTTGTTAAGAGTTTATCGCGGATTGCCAAAAAACCGTGCTTTGATTAAGTTTTTAAGCGAAGAAGGTATCAAGCAATTGTTACAAAAAACCGAAGCTAAGTACATGGAAAACAACAATGCTTTGATGCCCGAAGTAGATAAAGAATTGTTGTTTGTCATCGATGAGAAAAATAATTCTATCGAACTGACCGATAAAGGTATCGAATTCTTATCCAAAGATACGGCGCCTGATTTCTTTATCTTACCCAATATCAGTGAAGAAATCGGCAAAATAGACAAATCGGATGCAGACGAAAATGAAAAAGCCGCTCAAAAAGACAAGTTGTTTAGAGAATACGCTGCAAAAACCGAACGCTTGCATACCTTGCAACAATTGCTCAAAGCCTACACCCTCTTTGAAAAAGATGTAGAATACGTCGTGATGGACGGACAAGTCAAAATCGTTGACGAGCAAACCGGTCGTATTATGGACGGTCGTCGTTATTCTGACGGGTTACACCAAGCAATTGAAGCCAAAGAAAACGTTAAGATTGAAGACGCTACCCAAACCTACGCCACGGTTACTTTGCAAAATTTCTTCCGTATGTACCGCAAATTGGCAGGTATGACGGGTACCGCCATTACAGAAGCTGGCGAATTTTGGGATATTTATAAATTAGACGT
>JALVLX010000215.1 GCA_027032855.1 Flavobacteriales bacterium
TCCAGCATATCTTTTTCAAAATCATTACCGGGATAAATAATTTTCCCGACACCGGCTTCTTTTTTGGCATAATCCAGATATGCTAACAAAATAGGCAAACCGGATTCTTTGGCAATATGATAAAAACCTAAACGCCATTTGTCAACTGCACTACGAGTACCTTCTGCAGGCACTAACAAAATCAGCTCCTTTTCACTGTTAAGCATATCCACCGAATGTTTGATTAAGTTATTATGTTTTTTTCGATTGACCCAAATAGCCCCAACTATTTTTAGAATCCAATTTACAACCGGGAATTTTTTAAAATCATCTTTGATAAAAAACCGTGGACGGTACCCACCCAACCATAAACCTGCTAACGCATGAATCAAATCCCAGTTAGACGTATGCGGTGCGGCAATCATTACTGCTTTTTTCAACCGGAATTCTTCAGGTACATTAACATGCCAGCCGGTTATAAAATTAACGAATTTTGCAAGAGCTTTTTTCATTTATGATAATTTGATTGACAAAGATAATTTTTTTTTGAGGAATATAAAGACATACTCATTTCAGATTTTAGATTTCAGATTTTAGATTTTACAATAATCAATTGCAAGACGTTGCATGCAACATTTAACTAATAAAAATATCGTCATTGAACCCAATCAAATACAATTTTTTTTGAGCCCGGGTGAAAGCCGTATAAAGCCAACGCAAATGATCCGGCTCGGTTATGTCCAATTGATAGGGCTGTTCGACAAAGACATTTTTCCATTGTCCGCCTTGTGATTTATGTGCCGTTAAGGCATAAGAAAATTTGACCTGCAAGGCATTAAAATATTTATTTTCTTTGACTTTTTTATAGCGTGCCCATTTGGTTTGTAAGTGTGCATAATCTTCGCTTACCGCTTGATATAATTTATTAGATTGTTCGTAATTCAACGAAGGCGTGTCCATATATAAAGTATCCAGCATAATGACTGTTTCAAAAGGTTTCTCATCCGGATAATCAACCAAACGTAATTTTACTTCGGCAAAACGGAAGTCGTATAAGTCAATAAATTTGTAAATTTCAAGCACTTCAACAATATCACCATTTGCTATAAAACCTGCTTTTGAAGTTTTATCCAACCAAAAATAATTATTTTTTACGACCATTAAATAATCGCCGGCGTCTAACTCACTTTCTTTTAGCAGAATTTTGTTACGAATTTGTTGGTTATACATATTTGCCCGTTTATTGGAACGGACAATGATGGCCGTATCTTCAAAATTATTTCCGGCATAAGCCGTTTCAATGGCATCTTGAATATCATAACCGTTATCCAATTTAATAAAATCATCAAAACCGGTCGTGTTAAATCTAATTTCCCCTATCTGCGAACTTTGCAATTCTTGTCTGATTTTTGTGGCATTAAACAGAATGCCTGACTCCAAGCTTTGACGCACGACTTCATGCAACTCATACTCATAAACCGGCATATTAAAATTTTGTTCCAAAAAATGCCTGTCAAGCGCCGGACTAACAGCTAAACCAACCGGGGGCAACTGAGCCGTATCACCTACTAAAATCAATTTATTTCCGGGCTGACTGTAAACGTAAGTAATCAAATCAGACAAAACCGAACGGCTATCAAATAAACTGTCAGACATATTTTCACCACTAATCATGGAAGCCTCGTCAACAATAAAAACGGTACGCCGTTGTTTATTTTGACGCAAAGTAAAATGCAACTTTCCGGAAGAATCAGTTCTGGGATAATACAAATGTTTGTGAATGGTAAAAGCCGGTTTTTGCGCATAAGAACTAATCACTTTTGCGGCACGTCCGGTCGGTGCCAAAAGGGTAAAATTTAATTTCGCTTGCCCCAAATTATTAACCAAAGTACTGATAACCGTTGTTTTACCTGTTCCGGCATAGCCTTTTAACAGAAAAATACCGGAATTTGCATCAAATATAAAATGCGACATATCCTCAATCAATTGTTGTTGAGAATCAGTTGTTTGGTACGGAAAACTTTCCAATAACAACCTGCTAAAGCGTTTACTTAAAGTCATTAGTTAATTAATATTTCTGCAAATTAACAACTTTTCCATTTTATTTATTCCAAAAATAACCTTTGGTAAAAAATAATGCTTTTTCAAATAAAAAAAATACTGTATATTTGCGTTAACAAAAAAAACAAAACAATATGTTTAAATTTTTACTTATCGTAGTTCTAATTATTGGTGTTACATATTTATTATCATATTTAGTGGTAAAATATATGCCATTAAAGTTTAAAAAAATTACAAACTTAGTATTAGTTTTAATTTCCTTATTTTTAGGATATCAAATTTATAATTCCGTTTATGATCCTGTAAAATTTAACCAAGAAAAGGTTAAAAGATACCAAAAAGTTGTTGACAGACTTAAAGATATCCGTAATGCGGAATTAGCTCACAAAGAAGTAATCGGTGACTATACCGGAAGTTTTGACAGTTTGGTAAAATTTATTGATACAGCCAAATTCGTTATTACCCAACAAAGAGATTCAAGTTATAAATATTTTGATAAAGCCTTAGGTATTGATAAACCAAAAGATACTGTTCTGATTGATACTTTAGGCTTTGCATCTGTCAAAGACTCCTTGTTTAAAAATGACAATCGTTACAAAGATATGATGTGGGTGCCTATTCCGGGTAAAGAAAAACAGGTCAAATTTGAACTCAAACACGGTTATCTCAAACGCAGTAATGTCAAAATACCTGTCTTTATGGCACGTGTTGATAAATCTGAAGTCTTATACGATCAAAATAAAGATTTAGTCAAACAAGAAAAAAATATCAAAAGTACCAAAGAAATCAACGGACCATATATTCAAGTGGGTTCTCTTGAAGAAGTTGATGATTCAGGTAACTGGCCAAAATTATATGATATAGGTGACGACAAAGAGTAATCATACAAATCCAAATATTAAAGAAATGTCCATACTTGTCAGTAAGTATGGGCTTTCTTTTATGATACATAAGGAAAATCAAACGAAATTTTTTGAGTATCAGATGTCTTATAACAACCCTGTTTTACTCTTAAAAAAAACAGAAGAAATCATTGCGGAACGTCCGGTGCTTAACACACATTTTGATCATATAGAATTGATACATCACAACCGGCTTAACGCATTAATTCCTCAAAAGTTTTTCAAACCTGAGACAGCTCGCGAATGGCTTTTGCAACAAATAAAATTATTACCGAATGAACCGGTAGCTTATGATTTTATTGACAAACTGGAAGCTTTCAACGTTTACGTTCCGTTTCAAAATTTAGAAAATTTCTTTTCAAAACAAACCGGAAATCTCACTGTCAAACACAGTGTTACAGCATTTTTTAACAACATCAATCAGGTTAAAAATCAACTTCAGGATTTGCCTGTATTTGAGATTTTTCTCAATGTTTTTCCAAAAGATTTTCAAATAGTTGTTTTCAAAAACGAAAGCCTGTTGGCATACAATCATTTCGAATATGAAAATATCGAAGAGTTTTTATACTATTTGTTCTTTATGACAGAAACCTTGGATACTAAACCGCATCAAAGTCAAATTTATATTTTTGGCACTAATAATAAGACCGAAATTTTGGAAAATTTGTCGTTATTCACAGATAATATTCAATTTATTCCTGAAAAAAACAATAGCAAAATTTTTAATTATTTTTAAGTATGCACATCCGCATTATTTCAGGAAAATATAAAAGCCGGCGCATCTCGGCGCCTAAAAATCTTCCCATTCGCCCTACTACAGACAGGGCTAAGGAAGCTTTATTTAATATTCTTAAAAATCAATTTGATTTCAAAGATTTAAAAGTACTTGATTTGTTTACGGGAAGTGGCGGTATTGCTTACGAATTTGCATCGCGTGGCACCCAATTTATCCATGCGGTTGATCGCAGTTATCCCGTTTACAAATTTGTTTCTCAAACGGCCAAAGAATTTAACTTTCCCATCAAAGTCATTAAGAAAGACAGTCTGAAATTTTTAGAAAAAACACCTGAAACTTACGATATCATCTTTGCTGACCCGCCTTATGATTTAGCACAAGAAGAGCAAGAAAAATTGATAAGCGTTTCTTTTGAAAGAAATCTGATAAATGAAAGCGGTTATTTTATTTTGGAACATATAGAACGGCTCAACTTTGAACAACATCCTAATTACGATTTTTCAAGAAAATACGGTAAAAGTGTTTTTAGTTTTTTCAGTAGTAAATTGGAAATGGATAATTGAGAATGAGATTTCTCACTTCGTTCGAAATGACAACCAATAGCAAAAAAATTCTATGAAATAGAACTTTTAACTCACTTAATCAAATAACCAACTACACGGTTCATCATACATCTGATAAAAATCACTATCTTTGCAAAAATTCTAAACAAAACATTTATGGCTTATAATTTATTGAAAGGAAAAAAAGGAATTATTTTCGGAGCGCTTGACAACAATTCCATCGCTTGGAAAGTAGCCGAAAAAGCTCATGAAGAAGGCGCAACATTTGTACTGACCAATGCACCGGTAGCAATGAGAATGGGAGAAATAAAAAAACTCGCCGAAAAAACCGGCAGTGAAATTATACCTGCCGATGCCACATCATTAGAAGATCTTGAAAACTTGATTTATAAAGCTCAAAAAATATTGGGGGGTAAATTGGATTTTGTTTTACACTCTATCGGTATGTCCGTAAATGTCCGTAAAGGCCGTCACTACACCAATCTAAACTACGACTGGCTTATCAAAGGGTGGGACGTATCTGCTGTTTCTTTTCATAAATTGTTAAACTTACTGTACAACAAAGATGCTATGAACGATTACGGTTCAATTGTTGCATATTCGTACATAGCCGCACAACGTGTTTTTCCTGACTATAATGATATGGCTGACAACAAATCTTATTTGGAAGCTATTGCACGTAATTTCGGTTATTTCTTTGCCAAGAAAAACAAAGTGCGGGTCAATACAGTTTCGCAATCTCCTACACCAACTACTGCAGGAAAAGGCGTTAAAAGTTTTGAAGGTTTCTTAAAATATGCGGAATTAATGTCACCTCTCGGGAATGCAACAGCTGATGAGTGTGCAGATTACACCTTAACATTATTTTCAGACTTAACACGTAAAGTAACCATGCAAAACTTGTTTCACGATGGCGGTTTCTCTACTACGGGTGTCTCAATGGAAATGATGGATTTGTTTATGAAGGACTTTGACAAAGAAGATAAATAATTAACAATTGTTTTTTTCAATATCCCGTTGTTTTTCAGCGGGATTTTTTTATTTAATCAATGTATAAATTTACAATACATAAGGATTTTAAAATAACCAATCAACAATTTGCTAACTGCGAAGATTTAATCAACTTTGTACAGCAAAAACACCCTGAACACGCTGGTTTTTTAGAAGATTTGTTTGATGACAAAGCATATATTATCGCCCAAACATCCGGCTCGACCGGCTCACCAAAAAAAATAAAAATCCGTAAAGAATTTCTCATCAATTCCGCTCAAAAAACCATTGACTTTTTTGATTTGAAACCCGGAACTTCCTCCTTATTGAATTTATCATCGCAATTTATCGCCGGCAAACTCATGTGGATACGCGCTTTGACAGGTGGTTGGCATCTTGATATCAGTGCGCCTGATAATCAAAGCATTGCCGGAAAATTATCTCAAAACACTTACGATTTCGGTGCCATGGTGCCACTGCAGGTTTATCAAAATCTCGATAAAATTCATCATATCAAAAAATTAATCATCGGCGGTGGTCAAGTTTCCGGAAAATTATTGAAGCAACTCCAAAACCTTCCAAATCAAATTTTTGCCACTTACGGCATGACCGAAAGCCTAACGCACATTGCCATTATGCCGTTGAATATGGTTGCAAAACAAAATTTTTCAGCTCAAAATGAACCTGCAGATACTTATAGAATATTGAAAGGGGTAAAAATTGACACAGACGACCGGAATTGTTTAATCATTGAAGCACCCGGCATTTTTGAAGGAGAGTTGGTCACCAATGATATTGTGGAATTGATTGACGACAAGCATTTTCGTTGGCTTGGCCGTTTTGATAATGTGATTAATAGCGGTGGCATAAAATTAATTCCCGAGCAAATTGAAAACAAACTAAAACAACTCATTGATTTTGACTTCTTTGTTGCCGGTATGCCGGATGAAAAATTAGGTCAAAAAATAGTTTTGGTTTTGGAAACAGAACAAATACCCAAAAACTTACCTGAACAAATCAAAAGACATTTATCAAAATACGAAGTACCTAAAAATATTTACGCTTTACCGGAATTTGTTCGAACTGCAACCGGTAAAATTCAACGGCAAAAGACACTAAACTTAGTTGAAAGTTGAAAGTGCGTAGAGACGCACAATTGTGCGTCAGATTAGGGATAAGGGTAAAGTAGAAACTAAGGTGGCTGAGTGCTACGACACAAAGGTCACTGAGTGCCACGACGAAGGAGTGGTGTACCAAAATAGGTCACTGAGTGCCACGACGAAGGAGTGGTGTACCGAAGTGCCGACATCAAATAACCAAATAACCAGATAACCGGTTAACCGATAAGACAAAAAATCAAGGCAAATCCATTAAACAGAACTTGCCTTGATACTAAAAACTAAGCTTTTTTGGCAGCTTTGTTTTTTTTGTTTGGTCGTAGTCTGCTTTTACCATAAGTACCACGTGTAATTTTACCACGTTTTGTTTTGATATCTCCTTTTCCCATAACAAATTTGGTTTAAAATTAACAAGAACAAAATTAATATTTTTTTGTTTTACTCTATTAATCATAAAATAATAAATATTTGTTATAAAAGAGTATCTTTGTCTTGAAAAAAACAAGTCAATGAATTTATTTTACGCCCCTGACTTAACACCGCAAACAGAAATTTATACATTTGACAAAGATGAAAGCCGTCATATTGTCAAGTCTCTACGCAAAAAGAATGGTGATATTTTGTATCTAACCGATGGTTTAGGTAATTGGTTTGAAGCGGAAATCACAAATGCCGACCCTAAGCACACACAAATCAAAATACTATCAGTTACTCAAAAAAATAAAAGACCTTATCGGATACACATAGCTATGGCGCCAACCAAAAGCAACGACCGATACGAATGGTTTTTGGAAAAAGCCGTTGAAATAGGCATTGATGAAATCACCCCGCTACTCACGCGGTATTCTGAAAGAAAAAAAGTCAACTTAGAGCGCTACAATAAAATTCTTGTTTCGGCCATGAAACAATCCTTGCAAGCTTACAAACCACAACTCAATGAGCTGGCCAAATTTGATCAATTCATCACACAAAATTTTGAAAACACCAAAAAAATAATGGCTTATTGCCAAGCGACACAATCCATGCCGGAAGTTATTAAAGACAAGCAAAACATCTTGATATTAATCGGTCCGGAAGGTGGTTTTAGCGATGACGAAGTTCAAAAAGCACAAACAAAGGGATTTGTTACGGCAAATATTTCTACCAACCGCTTACGCACCGAAACTGCCGGATTGGTATCACTGATGACGGTTCATTTATCAAAACATTGAAAATAAAGATGCTATCGGTCAAGAAATTATCGCAATTTTTCATTATTACGGTGACGTGCTTCATCACGTTCGGTTCTGATTTGCATTTTTTTATCCCAAGCAGCTTGTAAATCCACGCCGGTCTGATTGGCAATAGCTGTCAAAACAAACAAGACATCGGCGAGTTCTTCGCCTAAATCTTTTTGCTTATCGCTTTCTTTTTCCGATTGTTCGCCATATCTCCTAGCCATAATCCGCGCCACCTCCCCTACTTCTTCGGTCAAAATAGCCATATTGGTCAACTCGTGAAAATAACGAACACCATAAGTTTTAATCCAAGCATCGACTTGCTG
>JALVLX010000216.1 GCA_027032855.1 Flavobacteriales bacterium
ACCTACTACTACAATATTTTTAGGGGTTATTAAGTTATTATGTATCATAGCAAAATGTTAAAATATATTTTATCACACTAAGGTTTATAATTTTTTTGTAAATTTAAGCAATTTATGTTAGTTGAAAGTTCGTAAAGTTCGTAAAGTTCGTAAAGTTCGTAAAGTTCGTAAAGTTCGTAAAGTTCGTAAAGTTCGTAAAGTTTGTAATGTTTGTAATGTTTGTAAAATCTCTTTTAGAAAATTGAAATTAAAAATAAAAAGTTATGCCATATTTTTCACAGACCGTTCAACATATACGCTCGTCGGAAATCAGGGATTTGATGAAACTCGCTACGCGCCCCGATGTTATTTCGTTTGCCGGCGGTATGCCGAATAACGATTTGTTTCCCGTCGCGGAAGTAGATGATATTATTTTAAATATGGAACCTGATATTAAAAAAGTAGCTTTTCAGTATGGTCCTACCTCCGGTTATCCGCCGCTTTTGGAGACATTAAAAGAATATCTTAAATCTAAAGGTTTGCCTGTTGAAACACATAATTTAATGATTACAACGGGCTCATTGCAGGCGATTAACATATTGGGAATGGAATTTATAGATCCCGGTGATTTGGTTTTAACTGAAAACCCCAGTTTTATCGGTGGCATTGCTGTTTTTAAAGCATTTCAAGCTAACATTAAAGGTGTACCTTTACAACATGATGGTTTGGACTTGGATATATTGGCACAAATTTTGGAAACCGAACAACCTAAAATGCTTTATGTGATTCCTAATTTTCATAATCCTGCGGGTATCATTTACAGCAAGGAAAAACGTATTAAATTATTGGAATTGCTTAAAGGAAAAAATATTCTTTTGTTGGAAGATGATGCTTATAATGAATTGTATTTTTCTGAAAAATCTAAAGAATTAACCACTCCGTTGATGGCGATGAATCATGATGACGTAACTATGGTTTATACAGGTTCGTTTTCCAAAATATTGGGACCGGGATTCCGGTTGGGTTGGATGTTGGCTCCGCCGGATATTTACGAAAAAGCACAAATTATTAAGCAAGGTATTGATGCTTGCAGTCCGAATTTTACACAAGTCATAGCCAATGAATTTATCAAAAAAGGCTATTTGGAACAGTATTTGAACAGAATCAGGAAAGAATATGCCGAACGCAAAAATCTGATGCAAGAAGCCTTGAAAAAACACATGCCTGAAGACGTTAAATGGACTGAACCCGGAGGCGGCTTTTATTTTTGGCTGAAATTACCGGAAGGGATTGATGCTACGGAAATCCTAAAAGACAGTATTGACAAAGGAGCCGTTTTTGTAACCGGCAAAACTTTTGACCCGGAAGGACAACGTAACAATTACTTCCGTTTAGCTTTCTCTAACATGGATAAAAAAGATATTGATAAAGGCATTTGTATCATCGCCGATGCTATTAAGTACCAAGTAACAAGTAGCAAGTTTCAAGTTACAAGTTAGAAATTAGATTTTAGTTTCTCTATACGGTGGCGAATATCTTATTAGGTATAACTTTAATTTTCAATATTATAAATTATTTTTTAAAATTGAACACCGAACACCTATCAAGGAACGTCGATTTTAGAAGTTTTTTTAAACAGTACTTCTAAAATCTTAAATCGTTAATCCTTGTTCGATATTCAAAATATTAAAGTTTAAGTTATATAATAGAAGTCAGAAATATTGAAGGAAAAGAATTTAATTTTTTTTCTATCTTTGTTGTCAAAATTAAAACAAAAAAATTTCTCAAACCATAATAAATTTAATACAGATGAAAAAGTTTACAAACATTCTTATCGCGTTAGTATTCGTTACAAGTGTTATATCGTGTACTACAGTCAAAATGACCGGAAGAAAACAATTTAACATGGTGCCGAATTCCCAGATTTTTCCGGCATCATTTGCGCAATACAACGGTTTTTTAAAAGAACACCCTGTTTCTCAAGACCAAACACAATCCGAACGTGTCAAACGCATTGGAAACAGACTTATTAAGGCAGTCAACTCATACTACAAAAGTAAAGGCTGGGAAAGCGATTTGAAAGGTTATGAATGGGAAGTTAATTTGGTTGAAGATCCGCAAATGAATGCTTTTTGTATGCCCGGCGGTAAAATAGTTTATTACACGGGTTTACTAAAGGTTACCACTACCGATGCTGAAATTGCCGCTGTTATGGGACATGAAATTGCACATGCTTTAGCCAATCATGGTGCCGAACGTATGAGTATGGCTTACGGACAACAAATTGGAGCCGTTTTAACTATGTTGGCTACCAGCAAAGCCAAACCCGAAGACCAACAAAAATGGATGGCTATTTACGGTTATGGTTCTCAATTAGGCTTAATGTTACCCTATAGCCGTAAACATGAGTCCGAAGCAGACAAAATGGGACAAATATTAATGGCTATAGCCGGTTACAATCCCGATGCCGCAGCCGGTGTTTGGGTCAAAATGAGTAAACTAGGCGGACAACAACCCCCTGAATTTCTCAGCACACACCCGTCGCACGAACGCCGCATGAATAATTTACGTAAATGGGCGCCGGAAGCAAAGCGTATTGCTAAGCAATTTGGGGTTATTTTTGATAAATAATTTACACCCAAATGTATAGAAACTGACTTTTAACCTCTGCCCCGGTAGATTCACAAAAAACTGCCGGGGCTTTTAATATTAACAAATACAAACCAAATTATGAGAAAAATTTG
>JALVLX010000217.1:0-2073 GCA_027032855.1 Flavobacteriales bacterium
TGTTAAAAGCCCTGTAATAAATAACAAAAAAATCAAAATATTTTTCATAATAATTCTTTTTTGCAAAGGTAATATAAAATTGGACTTCTTAAAACGTCAAAAAATAAAATAAATTATCTTTGCCGCAAATAAAAATTTTGTATGAAATTTGATTTAATCAAGCAAGACGCTGATACTAAAGCCCGTGCAGGAAGCATTACGCTGGCTCACGGGACTATTGAAACCCCTATTTTTATGCCCGTAGGCACGGTTGGTACGGTCAAAGCGGTGCATCAACGGGAATTGAAACAAGATATCAATCCCGATATTATCTTAGGCAATACTTATCATCTGTATTTACGTCCCGGTACTGATATTTTGGAACAAGCCGGTGGTTTACATAAATTTATGGGTTGGGACCGCAATATTCTGACAGATAGTGGCGGTTTTCAAGTTTACTCATTGTCCGACAGACGAAAAATTACGGAAGAAGGCGTAAAATTCAAATCGCATATTGACGGTTCTTACCATTTTTTCTCGCCAGAACGTGTTATGGAAATCCAAAGAAGCATAGGTGCGGATATCATTATGGCTTTTGACGAATGTACTGATTATCCGGTGGCTTACAAATATGCCAAATCGTCTATGGAAATGACTCATCGTTGGCTGGACAGATGTGTTGATCATTTGGAAAAAGTACCACCCAAATACGGTTACGAGCAAAGTTTATTCCCAATAGTGCAGGGGAGTACGTTTAAAGATTTGCGGATTCAGTCGGCAGAATATATTGCTTCCAAAGGTGCAGATGGGAATGCCATTGGAGGCTTGTCGGTGGGCGAGCCTGCAGAAAAAATGTATGAAATGACAGAAATTGTTTGCGATATTCTTCCTAAGGACAAACCGCGCTATTTGATGGGAGTAGGAACACCCGTTAATATTCTTGAAAATATTGCTCTCGGAGTGGATATGTTTGATTGTGTTATGCCTACGCGTAATGCCCGTAACGGTATGCTGTTTACGTCCGAAGGAACGATTAACATCAAAAATGCTAAGTGGAAAAATGATTTCAGTCCCATTGACCCAATGGGTATTACCTTTGTCGATACGGATTATAGTTTGGCTTATCTGCGTCATTTGTTTGCATCCAACGAATTTTTAGGCAAACAAATAGCGTCTATTCATAATCTCGGATTTTACTTGTGGCTGGTTAGAGAAGCTCGTAAACATATCATTGCCGGCGATTTCAAAGCTTGGAAAGAACAAATGGTGGTGAAAATGAGTCGTAGGTTGTAAATGACCTGATAGGTTTTTGAAACCTGGTAGGTCTCAAAGATCAGTTGAAAAAAAACGGGTTAAAGATTTTAAATTTTTTGTGAGATAAATACCAACCCGTTGTCAAGATTAGATATGTAAAAAAAAGTTCTATTAATTTGATTAACAACGGGTTAGTGTGATGTTGTTATTTTTTAATTATTTTTGAATTCATTGTTTTATCATTCATTTTTATCTGAATGATATAAACACCTCTCTTTAATCCGGACATGTCTATGCTTTCTGTTTGATGAACCGGTTTTTTTTCTATGATTCTTTTACCAGTTATGTCGGTGATACTGATTTTTAGAACTTCGTTGTCTGAAAAGTCAAAGTTTAAAGTACCGTTTGTAGGATTCGGATAAATGGCAATTCCCAGAGATTTAATATCTTCGATACCTACGTATTCGTTAACCAATACATCAAAGTTGCAAGTTGTTTGGTTACCTGCTGCGTCAGTAACCGTCCAAACAACAGTAGTTGTGCCTATTGGAAGTTGCGCTCCGGCAAGACTTGCTGTATTATTAAAATCATTTGATACACTCGCTACCGTGCAATTGTCGTTGGTACTGACCGGATCAAATTCCGTTCCTGAAACGGTGTAATAGGTTTCTCCTTGATTAAGGTCTATATTTTGATTAACAGGGCAAGTTACAGTTGGTGAGGTTACATCATTTACAATGACATTTTGGATAGCAGTAGTGCTGTTCCCGTTACTGTCGTCAAAATTCCAAGTAACGGTATAGTTACCTTGAACATCATAAGTTAGCGGGTCAGTTGTAG
>JALVLX010000217.1:2173-7862 GCA_027032855.1 Flavobacteriales bacterium
TTCCTGTAATGGTTCCTGCACAGTTGTCAGTAGTAGTTGGAGCGGTTAGCGTTACGGAACATTCATCTGTTGCATCAGTCAAGGTAGGAGTTGCAGGAGGTGTTACATCATTTACAATGACATTTTGGATAGCAGTAGTGCTGTTCCCGTTACTGTCGTCAAAATTCCAAGTAACGGTATAGTTACCTTGAACATCATAAGTTAGCGGGTCAGTTGTAGTTCCTGTAATGGTTCCTGCACAGTTGTCAGTAGTAGTTGGAGCGGTTAGCGTTACGGAACATTCATCTGTTGCATCAGTCAAGGTAGGAGTTGCAGGAGGTGTTACATCATTTACAATGACATTTTGCGTAGCAGTTGTACTGTTACCGTTGCCGTCGTCAAAATTCCAAGTAACGGTATAGTTACCTTGAACATCATAAGTAAGTGGGGCAGTTGTAGTTCCTGTAATGGTTCCTGAACAGATGTTGGTGATAGTCGGCGCAGTCAGTGTTACGGAACATTCACCGGTAACATCTTGTAAATTAGGGGGGGCAATAGAACAGTTTCTAAATAAATAAGCAGAACCGGTAAAGTCTCCATTATCATCATCACCATATGCTCCCACTATAATGTAATCGCCGGAAGTGCTAATTGAACTGCCGAACCAATCATCGTCAGCACCATCAGAGGCAACAAGTTTAGCAGTTTCGGTCATATCTGTCCACCCGCCTGCAGGTTTGGTAAATAAGAAAGCAGAGCCGGATCCATTTACATTACCTTCACCATTTTTGGCTCCAACCACAATAGTATTATCAAAAATATTGACTGAATAGCCAAAATTATCATTAGCAACACCATTAGATGCAGTAAGTTTTGCGTTTTCGGTCATATTGTTCCATCCGTTTGCCGGTTTAATAAATATGTATGCAGAACCGGAATAAAGAACATTGCTGTCAGCAAATGGCGCTCCTACAACAATAGTTTCACCGGAAATACTAACTGACTGTCCAAAATTATCACTGTTTCCACCATCAGAAGCTGTAAGTTTAGCAGTTTCAGTCATATCTGTCCATCCGTTTGCAGGTTTAGTAAATACATAGGCGACTCCGGCATTTGATCCATTACTATCACTACCCAAAGCTCCCACTACAATAGTTTCACCGGAAATGCTAACTGCATTTCCAAAATAATCATAGCCTAAGCCGTCAGACGCAGTGAGTTTTGCGGTTTCCGTCATATTTGTCCATCCACCTGCCGGTTTGGTAAATACGTATGCCGCCCCTTTTGCATTATCAATAAGATCATTTCCCACCACAATGTTGTCACCTGAAATACTAACAAACCGTCCAAACCAATTGCTTCCATCAGATGCATTTAGCCTTACGGTTTCGGTCATATCTGTCCAGCCGTTTACCGGCTTGTTAAATACATAGACGGCTCCGGTATTTGTACCATTATTATCATCACCGTAAGCTCCGACCACTATAGTATTACCTGAAATACTGACTGAATAGCCAAAATCGTCAGAATAATTAGCAGTTGAAGCTGTTAATTGTGCTTGAGTTACCCAGTTGGTGCCGTTGTAATAAAGAACAAATGCTCTCCCTTTTCTGCCTTCGTATCCATAAGTGCCTACTACAGCATAATTGCCGTCTATAGCAACTGAATGTCCATAATAATTATCTTCATTGTTACTGTAATAAATAGGCGGTAAAGTTTTTTGAGTTTCAGTCATGGTGTTCCACCCGTTTACAGGTTTGGAAAAAACATAGGTGGCACCGGCCTCATTTCCATTATCATTATCATCATCTATAGCCCCCACAAAAGCAGTATCACCGGAAACACAGACAGAAAAGCCAAAATAATCATGGGAAGCGCCGTCAGAAGCTGTAAGTTTTGCCGTCTCGGTCATGTTGGTCCATCCGTTTACAGGTTTGGAAAAAACGTATGCAGCACCGGAATTAGTTCCATTATCATCATCTTTATAAGTTCCTACGATAACAGTATCTCCTGAAATACTGACTGCATTTCCAAAATAATCATAGGAAGCACCGTCAGAAGCTGTGAGTTTTGCCGTTTCAGTTATATTGCTCCACCCGCCTGCCGGCTCGATAAAAATGTATGCTGCGCCGGTTCTAATTACATTACCGTCACTCAATAAAGATCCTACAATGATAGTATTGCCTGAAATACTGACTGAACTGCCGAAATAAGTGCCTGAAAAAATGTCAGAAGCTGTAAGTTTAGCCGTTTCGGTCATGTTGGTCCATCCGTTTACTGGTTTTGAAAAAACATAGGCAGAACCGGAATCAGTACCATTGTCATCATCTTTATAAGATCCAATGACAACCGTATTTCCTGAAATACTGACTGAATTACCAAATTTATCATCATCATAGCCATCAGAAGCCGTAAGTTTTGCCGTTTCAGTCATATTGTTCCACCCGCCTGCCGGTTTGGTAAAGACATAAGTAGCACCGGCATTATTTCCAATTTCGTCATCACCGGTAGCTCCTACGACAATTGTGTCTCCGGAAATACTAACTGAATGGCCAAAACTATGCATGGATGTAGCATCAGAAGCCGTAAGTTTTGCAGTTTCGGTCATATCTGCCCACCCGCCTGCCGGTTTGGTAAAGACATAAACAGCTCCGGACTCATTTCCATTATCATCATCACCGGTAGCTCCTACGACAATTGTGTCTCCGGAAATACTAACTGAATAGCCAAAACTATGCAGGTAAGCAGGATCAGAAGCGGATAATTGGGCTTGTGTTACCCAGTTGGTGCCATTATAATAAAGAACAAAAGCAGTTCCTTCGTTTAAGTATCCTTTTGTGCCTATTACCGCATAATTGCCGTCTATGGCAGTGGCATAGCCGTAATATTGGTTATCCAAATCTTGTGCAAGAGGTAATGGTAGTGCTTTGGCTATTTCGGTCCAGTTTTGTGCTTGCATACTTGTTATTGATATAAGTATGCTTAAAACAAATAATAATAAATTTTTCATTAATGATTATTTTAGGTTAATAATACATTACAAATATAATTATTTTCCCTTACTTTTTTGATGTAAGTAATGAAAAAAAGATGTATCCCCAAATAAGAAAGTTGAAGTTAGTTTTGTGGGGATTTACCTTCGGTGAATCCTTTACATCGCTAAGACTGTTCATACAAAAACCAATAGCTGTCGCTATTGTTGTTTTTATTTTTTTCACTCCTTTCGAAAACAAGTTTTCGACGGAGATAAAAAAAATAAAAACCATTTTGCCTTGCAAAATGGTTTTTGTATGGTCGGGATGACAGGATTTGAACCTGCGACCCCCACGTCCCTAACGTGGTGCGCTAACCGGGCTGCGCTACATCCCGAACTTATTTCTAAGTAGTCTTTCAAAAGACGTGGCAAAAATAACAAAAATTATATTACCCGAAAATCTTTTTTTATATTTTTTTTCTACGAACTTTCAACTTTCAACTTTCCACTTTCAACTAATTTTGTTTATTTTTACAACCGCAATCAAATAAGATAATTATTTATGACTTTCAATTATAAAAAACTACTGCCGCACTTGATAGCTTTATTGCTGTTTTCGGCGGTTTCATTTATCTATTTTAGTCCTGTTTTACAAGGTAAAGTGCTCAATCAGAGTGATTTGGTGCAGTCCAAAGGCATGGAACACGAACGCGAAGTCTATAAACAAAAAGAGGGTAAGGAAATTTATTGGACCAATGCTGCTTTTGGCGGTATGCCTACGTATTTGCTGGGTGCTTCTTTCCCCAATGATTATGTTTTGTCACTTCACAAAGCTTTGAACTTTTATCCGCGCCCGGTTAATTTCTTGTTTTTATACTTTTTAAGTTTTTATATTTTGATGCTGGTACTAAAAGTAGATTGGAAATTGGCTGTTTTGGGGAGTTTGGCCTTCGGTTTTTCTACATATTACATTATAATAATAGGTGTCGGGCATTTGGCTAAAGTGCGGGCGATTGCATATTTTCCTATGGTCATTGCCGGAATTTTGTTGGTTTTTGAACGTAAAAAGTACTTGTTGGGCTTTATCTTGACCACATTGGCTGTGGCGTTGGAACTCAACACAAAGCATTATCAGATGACTTATTATTTGTTGTTTGCGGTGTTGTTTTTGGGCTTGTTCTTTTTGATAGATGCATACAAATCCGGGCAAATAAAATTGTTTGGTAAAGAATTAGGAATATTATTGATTGGTGCTTTGTTGGCTTTGGGTATGAATGCTACCAATATTATGCCGGCTCAAGAATATGTCAAGCACAGTATTCGTGGTAAAAGTATTGTAACCGTCAATCCGGATGGAAGTCTGAAAAAGAATGTGGATAAAGCTTTGTCTAAAGATTATATAACGGAATACAGTTACGGTATTGCCGAAACTTTCAACCTGCTTGTACCGCGATTTATGGGAGGAAGCAATGGCGAAAATTTGGGTGAAGATTCGCATCTGTACCAGGCTTTGATAACCAAGACCGACCCGCGTACGGCTAAAGATTTTGTATCACAAGTCAGTACGTATTGGGGAAAACAACCTATTGTGGCAGCACCGGCTTACGTTGGGGCGATTACCATATTTTTGGCTTTTATCGGTTTGGTGTTTTATAAGGGACGGCATAAAAAATGGATAGTTACAACGATTATATTGGCTTTGTTGCTGTCTTGGGGTAAAAATTTCTCTTTCTTAACAGATTTCTTTATCGACTATATCCCGCTTTACAACAAATTCAGAGCGGTATCGTCCATACAAGTTTTAATCGAATTTTTGTTGCCGGTTTTGGCAGTCTTAGGTTTGTATAGTTTTATCAATTCTGATTTGTCTCTACAAGAAAAACAAAAGAAATTGCTGGTAGTTGCCGGCTCGCTTGGTGGCTTACTACTAGTGTTTATATTGATGGGTAGCAGTTTTTTTACGTTTGAAAGTCCCAATGATGGTATATATGCCAAATACGGTTTACTGGAGGCTCTAATTGATGATAGAAAAGCCATGTTGGTCAGTGACAGCATCCGCTCGTTATTGTTTATTTTGGTGGCAACGGGTATTTTATTTGCTTTGATGAAACAAAAAATCAAACAGGAAATTGCAATACCTGTTTTGGCGCTATTGGTTTTATTGGATTTAGCCGGTGTTGACAAACGTTATGTCAATGAAGATAGTTTTGTTAATGATGATTATTTGAGCCGTGTATTTACGTCGTCGCCTATCGATCAAGAAATTTTGAAAGATAAATCATATTACCGGGTGTTTAATTTTACTCGTAATCCCTTAACAGACGGTATGACTTCGTATCTTTACAAGCAACTGGGAGGCTATCATGCGGCAAAGCCACGTCGTATTCAAGATATTTTTGATTTTTATTTGTCGCAAAATATCAATCCGGAAATCTTGAATATGTATAATGTCAAATACATCATTGGTACGGACGAAAAAAATCAATCGGGTATTCAACTAAATGACCAAGCTAACGGCAATGCTTGGTTCGTTGAGCAAATTGATTTTGTAAAAGATGACAACGAAGAGATTTTGAAATTAGGCAAAATTCATACGAAAGCCCAAGTGGTTTTGAATGAAAAATATCGTAAAGATTTGTCGTTTACGCCTCATAAAGATTCGCTTTCGGTGATTAAATTGACGTCATATCATCCGGAAAAATTGGAGTATGAAAGTCAAAATGCCCAAGAGGGATT
>JALVLX010000218.1 GCA_027032855.1 Flavobacteriales bacterium
GAAGTATCAGGCAATATCATTGATCAAGCTGTGATGCAAGGCGTACCTTTTGCACGTGATTACGGTGGCTTACTCGACAACCGTTCGTTTGGTGGTGTTTTGGTATCCCGTACTTTTTATGCCAAAGGACAAACCGGTCAACAGTTGTTGTTAGGTGCTTACTCGGCTCTCAACAGACAAATTGCACGCGGTAAAGTGGAAATGTATAACCGTCACGAAATGATTGACTTAGTCGTTATTGACGGTCATGCTCGCGGTATCATTGCACGCAACTTGGTAACCGGCGAAATTGAAAGACATTCGGCTCATGCCGTTGTGCTTGGTTCAGGTGGTTACAGCAACGCTTACTTCTTGTCAACCAACGCTATGGGGTCTAATGCCACTGCCGCTTGGCGCGCACACCGTAAAGGTGCTTACTTTGCCAATCCCGCCTTCGTACAAATCCACCCGACTTGTATTCCGCGAAGCAGTGAGCATCAATCCAAATTGACTTTGATGTCAGAATCATTGCGTAACGACGGTCGTATTTGGGTACCTAAAAAACTGGAAGATGCCAAAGCGCTTCAAGCCGGTACACTTAAACCGACTGAAATTCCCGAAGAAGACCGTGACTACTATTTGGAAAGACGATATCCTGCCTTTGGTAACTTGGTGCCACGTGACGTAGCTTCACGTGCTGCCAAAGAACGTTGTGATGCCGGCTACGGTGTCAACAAAACAGGTGAAGCAGTTTACTTAGATTTCTCTTCTGCCATTGAACGCTACGGAAAAGAACAAGCGCACCTGAAAGGTATCAAAAATCCTTCTAAAAAAGAAATAATTGAACTCGGTGAAAAAGTTATTGAAAACAAATACGGAAACTTATTCCAAATGTATGAAAAAATCACCGATGACAATCCGTACAAAACCCCGATGATGATTTATCCGGCTAACCACTACTCTATGGGTGGTCTTTGGGTAGATTACGATTTGCAATCCAACCTATCCGGCTTATTTGTCATTGGTGAAGCTAACTTCTCGGACCACGGAGCAAACCGTTTGGGTGCATCTGCATTGATGCAAGGATTGGCTGACGGTTACTTCGTTCTCCCCTACACTATCGGTGACTATCTGGCTGATTATATCCGTGAAGGAAAAATACCGACAGACACCCCCGAATTTGAAGAAGCCGAAGCAAAAGTTAAAGAAGAAATTGACTTCTTTATCAATAATGACGGTAAATATTCGGTTGATTATTTCCATAAAAAACTCGGAAAAATCATGTGGGATAAAGCCGGTTTGGCACGTAATGCCAAAGGTTTGCAAGACGCTATCAAAGAAATTCAAGAATTGCGTACGCAGTTTTGGAAAGAGGTTCGTGTTCCCGGTAAAGCCGACGAATACAATCCTGAACTGGAAAAAGCAGGTTATGTTGCCGATTTCTTAGAACTAGGCGAACTCTTGGCACTTGATGCATTGAACAGAAACGAATCTTGTGGTGGTCACTTCCGTGAAGAATACCAAACAGAAGAAGGCGAAGCGCTTCGTGATGATGAAAACTATGCTTACGTAGCTGCTTGGGAATATCCGGCAAAACCCTACGAAAGATTTACTAAGCACGTTAATATGAGTGATGCTATTTTGCATAAAGAACCGCTTATATTTGAATTTGTGAAACCAACAACCAGAAGTTATAAATAATATTATGAAACTAAATCTTAAAATTTGGAGACAAGCAGGACCTAATGCCAAAGGGCGTATGGTCGATTATCAAATAGATGGCGTAGAATCTGATATGTCCTTCTTGGAAATGTTGGATTTACTTAACGAGAAATTAATCAGCAAAGGTGACGAACCTGTTGCCTTTGACCACGACTGCCGCGAAGGTATTTGCGGTATGTGTTCCTTATATATCAACGGTGAAGCGCACGGTCCCGACCGTTTGACTACCACCTGTCAGTTGCACATGCGTAAGTTTAAAAACGGCGATACTATCGTTATTGAACCTTGGCGCGCCAATGCGTTCCCGGTTATCAAAGACTTGATTGTGGACCGCTCGGCTTTGGACCGCATCCAACAAGCCGGTGGTTATATTTCTGTAAACACCTCAGGTCGCTCGGTTGATGCCAACAACATTCCTATCCCTAAAAAAGATGCAGATATGGCATTTGATGCCGCTACTTGTATAGGTTGTGGTGCTTGTGTAGCTACTTGTAAAAACGCTTCAGCCATGTTGTTCGTTTCTGCTAAAGTGGCACAGTTTGCCTTATTACCGCAAGGACGTGTTGAAGCAGCCAAACGGGTACAGGATATGGTAGCCGTCATGGACGCCGAAGGTTTTGGTAGTTGTACCAATACCGGTGCTTGTGAGGTACAATGTCCCAAAGGCATTTCGTTGACCAATATTGCTATTCTCAATAAAGAATTCTTATTGGCACAGACTAAATAATCATTAATATTTTAAATATCTAAAAATCCGGTAAACTTTTATTTTTTACCGGATTTTTTTATTTAAAAAGATTAATTTTGTAACACTCCGAAACTAAAACTATGCAACTCCTAATAATTGGTTTAATAATGCTTCTAATTGGTCACAAATTCAATAAATTTGATGAGAGCTTAAATTTAGAACATTTCGGCAAACGACATGGTCCGGGTTGGGAAAATTATTCAGGATTATGGTTATGTTATTTGGGACTTTTTTTTACCGGTTTTGGTATTAATAATATCA
>JALVLX010000219.1 GCA_027032855.1 Flavobacteriales bacterium
CTTTTACGGTATTTACCAAATTGGGAATCAAATCTGCCCGTCTTTGATAAGCACTCTCCACTTTTGACCAAGCGGTTTTGGCATCTTCTTGCAACACAACTCCCGTATTGTAGAAACCTACAAAAAATCTGTACAAAATAAATCCGATGACCACTATGGCACCGATTACGCCTAATGACTTTTTCATATAATTAATTTTTAATGTTTGGGTAAAAATAAGAAAAAAATAACAATTGAATGAAACTTTTTATTTTTTACGTTTTATTTTTGATTTTGTTACACTAACATCAGTTAAAAGTTTGTAATGTTGAAAGTTTATAATGTTAATATCATAAATTATTTGTAAATTTGATTTCTATATTTTCTATTCTTATTTTATACAGAAAAGCATTACAGATGAGAACGACTTTTAGCCTGCTAATCAGTTTAGCATTTTACAGTTTATTTGCGCAACAACCGCATCCTTTATATAAAAACAAACAGCAATTACAATGGGTTGATTCTATTTACAACCGGATGAGTTTGGATGAAAAAATAGGCCAACTTTTTATGCCGTTTATTGCATCGGACAATACAGCTGAAAATAAAGCCAAAATCAAAAATCTGCTAGACAAATTACATATAGGCAATTTCTTTTTCTTAAAAGGTCACCCTTCTGACGAACAAGCCTTAAATAATTTTATCCAACTCAATGCCAAATATCCGGTTATTACTGCCATTGATGCCGAATGGGGACTGGCAATGCGTCTGGATTCAACCGCGCGTTTTCCGTGGAATATGACCTTAGGTGCCATTCAAAATGATAGTATTATTTATGAAATAGGACGCCGTATCGGACAACAAACCCGTATTGCCGGTTTTCAAATGAATTTTTCACCCGTTGTTGACATCAATACCAATCCCGCCAACCCGATTATCGGTAATCGCTCCTTCGGTGAAGATAAACAAAATGTTGCCCGCAAAGCCTATATGATGATGCGAGGACTTCAAGAAGCTGCCATTTTGACTACGGCTAAACATTTTCCCGGACATGGTGATACCAGTCAAGACAGTCATAAAACTTTACCTTCGGTAAATTTTGATTTCAACCGTATTCAAAATGTTGAATTGTATCCTTACAAAAAACTGATACCAAAAGGATTAACAGGCGTTATGGTAGCACACCTAAAAGTGCCCGGGTTAGAATTTCTGGGGCTTCCCACGACCTTATCTCATCGTGTTGTTAATGATTTACTCAAAGAAAATTTAGGATTCGAAGGTTTGGTTATCACCGATGCCATGAGTATGAAAGGCGTTGCTGATTATGTACCTTCAGGTGACGCAGACTTGCAAGCATTTCTTGCCGGCAATGATATTTTACTAGGCACTATTGAACTTGAAAAAGCTGTCGGCCAGATAAAAAAAGCTTATAAAACCGGACTTATTTCTGAAAAAAGGTTAGCTTATTCCGTCAAAAAAATATTAATGGCAAAATACTGGGCAAATTTGCAAAAATGGCAACCACAAACTAAAAAAGCGTTCTATTATTCTTTGACCGACTCACTCCTTAACCAAAAAGCTTTTGCAAACGCCATTACTTTGGTTAAGAATGAAAATAATATTTTACCCCTGAAAAATGTCGCACAAAAAATAGCCTTTGTCCCTGTAGGCGAAGCTTCTCATCAAACTTTCAATCAATATCTGAACAAATACACACAAGTCAATTTGGTTAAAATCAAAGATGCTTCGGAAATAAAAAGCAAGTTAAAAAATTATGATTTGGTTATTGTGGGGATTCACAAATCATCGGCCAGTCCTTGGAAATCTTATAAACTGACAGCCAACGAAAAAGAAATGATAAAGCAGATTGCCGGCTACAAACCTACGATAGTTGATGTATTCACCTCGCCTTACAGTTTGATAGGCTTAATTGATAATTTACCGGCAAAAGCCATAGTTGTTTCTTATCAAAATGACTGGTATGCACAGGAATTATCACCTCAAATGATTTTCGGCGCTTTGCCGTTTAAAGGAAAATTGCCGGTCAGTATCAGCAAAAAATATCCGGTTAACACAGGAATTTTGACAAAAGATATCAAACGCTTATCCTACGGATTTCCTGAAGAAGTGGGTATGGACAGCCACAAACTAAAACGCGTTGATTCGTTGATGCAATTTATGTTGGACACCATGGCGTCACCCGGTGGTGTGGTTTTGGCGGCTCGCAACGGCAAAGTAATTTTTGAAAAAGCTTACGGTTATCAAACTTATGACAAAAAACGTCCGGTAAAAGTGACCGACATTTACGGCTTGGCGTCCGTTACCAAAGTGATGGCGGCAACAACGCTGATGATGCACGCTTATGACCGGAAAATGTTTAAGCTTGACGACAAACTCGGCGACTTGATGCCACTTTTGAAAGGTAGTAACAAAGATACTATTTTGGTCAAAGAAGCACTATCGCACTATGCCAAAATCAAATCGTGGATACCGTTTTATCTGGAAACCATTGATAAAAAGACCAAAAAGCCAATGCGAAAATATTATCGGAAAAAGCCGGATAAATTGTACAATATTGAAGTCGCTAAAAATATGTATTTGCGTCGTGATTATCTCAATCATATCTGGGATACTATTGCCAAAGTACCGCAATATGAAAAACTAAAATATGTGTACAGCGGTTTGCCGTTTTACTTGTTTAAAAAGTTCATTGAAGACCGTA
>JALVLX010000220.1 GCA_027032855.1 Flavobacteriales bacterium
TTTTCTTTCAAAATACCTAAGTAATAGGCAGAGTTGTAAGAAGGCTCAATTTTATCCAATTGTACAACCAATTTTTCAAAGATCGGGTCGTTTGAACAATCTTTTTTACTCAAGTTACCGGCTGCTTTTCGTAACCAAGAAGCGTTATCTTTGTTTGCCTCAAAGGTACGTTTATATAAAGGCACCAAGTGTTGGCAGTCGCCCAATTCACCTAAAATTTTATCCATGTTTTTGGCAACAATACTGTAAACAGGTAAATTTTTACGGATTGCTTTTAGTTTTTTCTCTTCTTTTTTCATCAACTCGCCGGCATCTTCTTTCTTTTGCAATTCTTCCATTTGGACGGTGTATTTTTCAGCCATTTTATCGATAGAACCGGTTAAATCATTGTAATGATTGATCAAATCTTCAAAACTCAATTTTTTGTTTTTGTATAAATGAACAGCGGCACCGAAATAGCCGTAAATAGCTTTTGGATTGGTAAATTTAGTTTTATCCAGATCGTAACCGCTTTTAAAAACATTGTATAATTCATTTTTACTGCCGATTTTGTAGTTTAACATAACTAAACCTTTGTCATGATACACTTTGGCAGTGTTTTTTGAATTAGGAAAATATGATAACCACTTGTCATACAAGCCGATTAAAGTATTTGCATATTCTTTAATCTTTGCATCATCTTTAGCGCCTTTAGCTTTTTTAAGTTTATATTTATAAATTTTTGCGCCGTCAGCATAAATTGCTTCGCTATGTTTGGGGCAATCTTTTACTAATTGTTCCCAATACTTTAAAGCATCATCATACTTTCTGGATATAATATAATCGTGTTCCAAACTTAAATTCACATCGCAATTATTAGCTTCTTGTGCAAAAAGTCCGAAAGAGCTGAATAAAATAATTCCTAATAATGTGTAAATCCTTTTCATAATATATTTGTTTAATTAATTTTATGTTTAATGAACCAGCGGTCGTTGAGCGATAATCCGATGTTAAAATTAATGTATTGCTCTTTGACCAAATTGGTTGTCACTTTTCCTCTTTGACCAAATTCAAATCCAAAATTTAAATTTGATAACCCGCGTAGTGCCGGTAAAGACAATCCAAAAGTTATGCCAAAGTCAGTGACTTCATTATCGTAGATCACCATCCCGGTATTTTTATAGTAAGCGCCGGCTCTATAACTAATTCGTTTCCAATATTTTGCAACAGAATTGTATTGCGGGGTATAAAAACCGCCCAATCTAACAGCCGAAGCATTTTGATATTGGATATATGCCGGATCAAAGAACGGATTTTTAAAATCTTTCAACAATTGCAAGTTGTATTCAAGGCCCAAAAACCAATTATTAAATTTTCCGTAACCAACACCGGTATTAAAACTACCCGGAAACTTAACGGTACCGTCTTGATCGGCGCGGGTTAACTCTTCAACAATATCATTACCGTTAGGTGTAGAAGTAATCAACCGGGTAATGTTTTTATAATGCGCCTTAAAACTTGAAGTCGTCTGAAAACTTGCAGAAAAGTTTACATAGCGCTCATCTTTAAGAAAATATCGGTACAAACCTGAAAACTTAAGGCTGTGTCCGGTAAAGTTTACATCGCTGTTTTCTTTTGTGTAGGTATATTGGCTGGTTGGAATCCAGTAATTTTCATGGTCTAAAAAGCCGAAATAATATTGGTATTCCGCACCTAAAGAAAAGTTTTTAGTTACTTGGTATGCGCCGGCAAGAAAAATGCGAGAGTTTCCGCCACTTCCTTTGTATGTGTAAGTTCCTAAATCGTCTTTATAAAAAATTTTGTAGTTACTTGAGTTCACGGGTACCAATCCCAAACCAATCCCAATTTTTTTACCAACCGGTAGCCCCAAACTAAAATAAGAAATATTATGAGCTGATAACCATTGACTGCCGGTTTGATCGCTCATATTAATAAATCTGTTAGAAAGACCAATATTCAAATTGACATACTTTAGTTGTGTCAAAGCAGACGGATTGTTTATATTATAATGTATGCTATCAGCATAGGTGCGTATGCCACCCATGGCAATGTTTTCTGTGGTTCCTTTAAATGATGTATCTCCCAAACCAAAAAATGAATATGGTGAAGGCGACCCGTCTTGTGCCTTTGATTGTAAAGTAAACAATGTGATTAAAACAAAAATTAACCGGAAAAATATTTTCATAAATTATTTATTCAAATTTAAAATAAAATTAAGTCCTTCTAACAAAAGGAATTTTGAGCCTACAAATATCTTATTTTTTATGTATCTATCCAAAAGTTTCTCGTCTCCACCTGTTAAAAAAACTGTTAAATCGGGAAAATTTAAGTTATATTTAACAATAATACCTTCAATTTCATTGGCCAAACCGTGTATAACGCCTGATTTTATCGACATTTTTGTGTCATATCCGGTAAGAGGGACTTCTTCATCACCGGCATGCAACAAGGGCAAATTGGCAGTATAATCATTCAAAGATTGAAACCGCAAACGCAATCCGGGTGATATGGCTCCGCCGTGATAAATATTATTTTCATCAACAAAATCATAAGTGACGCATGTGCCGGCGTCTATGATTAATTTGTTGCCGGAAGGTTGTTTTAAGATAGCACCGGCAACTAGTGCCAAACGGTCAGCACCGATAGTTTCGGGTGTTTTGTAGGCAATATCAAAAGGTAAAGACAGTCCGGCGT
>JALVLX010000221.1 GCA_027032855.1 Flavobacteriales bacterium
CGTATTCAATCATTTCAATCACTTTGGTAGCGTAACCGTATTCGTTATCATACCAGCTGATGATTTTAAAGAAAGTATCAGATAATGAGATGCCGGCTTTTACATCCAGTGATGAGGTATGCGTTTCGCTGACAAAATCTTGTGAAACAACTTCATCTTCACATACTTGCAAAACACCTTTCATTGGACCATCGGCTGCTTTTTTCATAGCGTCAATAATAGCTTCATAAGATGTTGGTTTGGCTAGTTTTACGGTTAAATCTACAACAGAAACGTCAGCCGTGGGGATACGGAATGACATACCGGTGAGTTTTCCGTTTAAGTCGGGAATAACTTTTCCAACAGCTTTGGCGGCACCGGTTGAGGTCGGGATAATGTTGTTGATAGCAGCTCGACCGCGACGCCAATTTTTAGAAGGGGCATCAATTACTTTTTGAGTAGAAGTTGCTGCGTGAATAGTTGTCATCAAACCTTCAACAATACCGAAGTTGTCATGTAAAACTTTTGAAATAGGTGCCAAACAGTTTGTAGTACAAGAAGCGTTTGAAAAAACCTTAATGTCTTTGGTTAATTCGGTATGGTTTACGCCTTTGACAAACATAGGGGCATCTTTTGAAGGTGCCGAAATAATAACTTTTTTAGCACCGGCTTTGATGTGTTTTTCGGCCAAAGCTTTATCTGTAAAGAAACCGGTTGATTCTACTACAAATTCTACGTCAACAGCTCCCCAGTTGATGTTTTCGGGGTCACGTTCTTTAGTAACACGGATTTTTTTACCGTTTACGACTAAATAATCACCGTCAATGGCAACATCGCCGTCAAATTTACCGTGAACGGAATCATATTTCAGCAAGTATGCCAAATAGTCTGTGTCTAATAAATCGTTGATGGCAACGACTTCAACTTTTGGGTTTTTGATAGCTGCTCTGAAAGCCAAACGGCCAATACGACCAAATCCGTTTATGCCAATTTTTGTAACACTCATAATTTTTGTTTTTATAATATTAAATTTAGGTTTAAGTTGTTAAGATATCACTAATATTTAGTAATTCTTTGTTGATAGTTCTATTTAAACTGATAGCATCTTTTAGAGGCGTATATTCCACTCTGTTATTTTTGATGCCGACCATGATTTTATTTTGTCCGTCTAATATAGCTTCTACTGCTTTTACACCGAGTCTGCTAGCTAATACACGGTCAAAAGTAGTTGGTGTACCACCTCTTTGAATATGGCCAACAATAACCACGCGTGATTCATATTCTTTCAAATTGTCATCAACATATTTTGCCAATTCAAAAACATTTTGACCTGTTTTGTCACCTTCGGCCACAACTACAATACTGCTTGTTTTTCCGGCACGCTTACTACGGCGTAACGATTCGACCAGTTTGTCAATACCGATATTTTCTTCGGGAATTAAGATTTCTTCAGCACCACCGGCTATACCGCTGTAAAGTGCCAAAAACCCGGCGTTTCGTCCCATTACTTCAATGAAAAACAACCGGTTGTGAGAACTAGCTGTATCTCGTATTTTGTCAATAGCATCGGTAGCTGTATTGCTTGCCGTATCAAAACCAATGGTAAAATCCGTACCGAAAATATCGTTGTCAATGGTTCCCGGTACGCCTACTACTGGAATATCAAATTCATCTGAAAAGATACTGGCACCTGTAAAAGAGCCGTCTCCACCGATGACGACTAAAGCATCGATATTGTGTTTTTTTAGTTGATCATAAGCTTTTTTGCGACCTTCTACTGTTCTAAATTCTTGAGAGCGGGCAGTTTTTAAGATGGTACCGCCACGATTTATAATATTGCTGACTTTGCGGGCATTAAACCGTTCAATATCTCCTTCTATTAAGCCTTCATAGCCTCTATAAACACCATAAGGGTCTAATTTGTAAAAAACAGCTGTTCGAATAACTGCTCTGATAGCGGCATTCATTCCCGGTGCATCACCTCCCGATGTCATGACAGCTATATTTTGAATTTGTTTCTTCATATTCTTTATTTAGTAATGTGCAAGATAGTAAATTTGATTTAAATGCTTAAAGTAAATTAATTTGCAAAGTTAATCAAGTTTGATTTATAAGGCAAAAAAAGACGTAAGAAATTTTGGTTAAAAAAGTATAATTAATTCAATAAAAATTAATAATTTGAACTCTAAAATAAAATTATGAACAATTTAAGACAAATTACTCCTCAATTTTATGAGTTTATAAAAGATATTGCAGCCAATAATAACAGAGAATGGTTCAATGAACGCAAAAAACGTTTTGAAACTGATGTTTTTATGCCGTTTAAGGAACTGACGGAACAGGTAATTTCTCTGATGCAACAGATTGATCCGGAAATTCAAATTGATTACAAGCAGGCGGCTTTCAGGTTTTATCGCGACACGCGTTTTTCAAAGGATAAAAGTCCTTACAAATTGTGGATGGGAGCGGCAGTCAGCCGTGAAGGACGAAAAAATACCCGTTACCCCGAAATCTATTTTCAATTTGGACCGGGGGAAAATTTCATAGCCGGTGGTTTATATCGTCCTGATAAAGAAACTTTGTACCGTATCAGAGAAAAGATTGCAAAAAATCCGGAAGAATTTGAAGCAATATTATATGATAAAGATATTTTAAAACAATTTCCGGATGGATTTAAAGGGGAACGCAATAAACGTTTACCCGTAAAACATTGGCAGGAGTTGTCAAAAACCTATCCTTTTTTGTTAAATAAGCAATTTTATACCATTATGCATTATATACCGCAAGAAATTTTGGAAAAAGCAGATTTGCCGGCGTTTATTGTGCAACATTACAAGGCTATGCAAAAGTTTAATGATTGGCTTTTAGCAATCTGAACTTTTCATAATCACGGATATAGTCTTCTTCTGAAAATTTATGAGAACTGATAACCATACAAACACTTCCGTGTGAAAAATCTTGAAGTTCGCGCCAAATCCCGGTTGGGATAAGCAAACCTTGATCGGGTCTGTTTAGCAGAATAACATTTTTTTGTTGACCATCGTCCAAGACGACTTGAAAGCTACCACTGATGGCTATTAAAAATGCCAAATGTTCTTTGTGTGCGTGTCCACCGCGGAAGGCTCCGGCAGGCACGTCAAATAAGTAATAAACCCGTTGCATACTGAAAGGCAGAATGTCATTTTCCACGACGGCCAAATTGCCCCTGTGATCTTTAATCTTAGGAATATCTATTAAAACACAATGTTCTAATTTGTTGGTCGTAAAATTAAGTTGAGAGACATTGAGCTTATTCATATCGTAATGCTTGAATCGGGTCTAATTTTGAAGCTTTAAAAGCCGGGTATAAACCGGAAATTATTGCTACGACAAATATAACAAAAAATGCCGTACCAATAGCATTCCAAGGCATGGCAAAGGGCATATGCATCAGTTTTGATACTCCAATGCCAATAAAAATACCAAAAATGATACCGACCATGCCACCTAAAAAAGTAATGGTAAGTGTTTCGATAAAAAATTGTAGCATGATTAAAAATCTATTGGCACCTAAAGCTTTACGTACCCCAATTTCCCTAGTGCGCTCGGTTACCGAAACCAACATGATGTTCATCAATGCAATAGAAGACCCCAAGATCGTAATTAGTCCGATTATAAAAGCAAAAAGCGTTAGACTTTGACTCACTTTTTTGAGTTCAGCAGCAAGTTTATCACTGCGGTTGATGCCAAAATTATTGGGTTGTGCAGGCTTGAGTTTTCTGATATTTCGCATTAATGCAATCGCTTTGGAAACCAACACATCATATTGTTTTTTATCCGTGACGGCTACATCTATATTGTAATTCGCATTTTTATTTGAATAAATACTGCGGGCTAAATTGATAGGAATTAAAACTTTGTTGTTCTCACTACCACCAAAGGTCGCCTGCTTGTTTTTTAATACGCCTGTAATTTTAAATCGGTTACCGTTGATAATAATGTTTTTTTGCAACGGATTTTCATTTTTAAACAATTCTTTTACCAAATCTGTTCCAATGATGGCAAAATGGTGATTGTCTTCAATATCTTTACCGGTAAAAATACGACCTTTTGTCACATCAAAAGCTTTTACTTTCATGTAATTAGCATCAACCCCAACAATTATATAAGTTGGATCCGATTTTTTTTCGTCATTTTTGATTTCTTTGTTTCTTCCTGCAACAAAAGACAAGCTAACCAAAGCATCACGTTCCCTAAAACGTTTCTTGAAATCCATGGCATTGCGATAAGTTATTTTAGGATTGATTTTTTTTCGCCCGCGCTGATGCTGCCGGCCTTGCAAGAAATTGTTGGTATAGCGTTTGAAACTGAAGTTGTTAGAACCCAAACTTTGCAAACTTGATGAAAAGTTATTGTCAATGCCTTTAACCACCGTCAATGTGCCAACCAATGCCATTATGCCGAAGGCTATAATTAAAAGGGTAATTAAAGCCCTGATTTTTTGACTTTTGATTGATTCGAAAGCGATGCGTATATTTTCAATAATGATTTTAATCATAAAATGTGATTTCAAGTCGTTAAATTTATAATAAAATACGATTAAATACTGTTATTATTACAAATTAATTTTATAATTTTACAAAAGCAAAATAAAAATAAATAAAAATAAATAAATTATGAGAAGAATAGTCCTTGTAGGAATCCTAATGAGCTTACTCTTAACATCTTGTGTTAGTAAGAAGAAGTATGAAATGCTTAAAAAAGGTAAAGCGGAAACAGAACAATATCTGCGAGAATACAAAGATAAGCTTTACAAGTGTACGGCAGAAAAAGAAAATCTGAAAACACGCATTCAATCTTTGGAAGACAACAATAAAACTTTGCAAGATGCATTGGATCGTTGTGTTAACCTGAATAAGGAAGGTAATGTAAACATCAGTAAGTTGTTAGAAGAAATTAATAAGTCTAACAAGTATATTAAGATGTTGATGATTGAAAACAAAAAGAAAGATTCGCTAAACAAAGTTTTGACCGGTCGAATTACACGTTCTCTTAATAGTGTTGATGCTAAAGACTTGGATGTTAAAGTCAAAAAAGGCGTTGTCTTTATTTCTTTGTCTGACAAAATGATGTTTAAATCCGGAAAAGCTGAAATTTCAGACAAAGCTAATCAGGTTTTATTGAAATTGGCAAAAATTATCAATGATTATAAAGATTATGAAGTGTTAATTGAAGGGCATACGGACAATGTCCCCATCCATACTTCTTGTATTAAAGATAACTGGGATTTGAGTGCTTTGCGTGCTACAGCCATTGCCCGTAAGCTTCAGAATGATTTTGGTGTTGATCCGGCTCGTTTGACTGCAGGAGGTCATGGTGAATGGGTTCCTAAAGTTTCTAACGACACACCGGAAGGTCGTAGTGAAAACCGTCGTACAGAAGTTATCTTATTACCTAAACTTGACCAGTTCAATAAGTTGATGGAACAAGGTGCCAATGAAGGTAACTAATATATCGTATTAAACATATAAAAAAACTGCCAAAATTATTTTGGCAGTTTTTTTTATCATTTCTTATTTCCTTTTGTTTATAAAAATATATAATAAAAACATCTAAACTTTTAACTAATAAAAATTCTGTGAATTTTTCGAGTTAATGTGTATCGGCATCTAAATAGTCTGGTGTGCCATCACCGTCACTATCGTCATTTGTAGGATCTCCGTCACCGTTGGCATCTTCATCTTTGGTCAAAACACCATCACCGTCATCATCGTTGTCATTAATGTTTTTAACACCGTCATTGTCAGTGTCATCATCAAAAGGATTGTCGTTGTCATTGACATCTTCGTCAGCATTTTTCACAGTATCATCGTCAAAATCATCGTCAACAACAAAAGTTTTAAATGAAAAAACCAAAGGTGAGTAAGGGGGGATTTTATTTGTGGAAATATTGTAGTAACCCAATCCTGAAGGGGTTAAAAGTATGCCTGCGCCGTAGCCGGAGAAAGTGTAAGTGCCGTCACCATTGTCAGAAAAAGTACCGTCTTTAAATTGTGGCAATACTTCTTGCCAAGCTTTAATAACACTGTTTAAGTCCATCCAAACAGGTAAATCGTCTATTCTTTCATCAAAAGTTTCGTTGTTTAACAACCAACCTTTGTAGGCAACCAAAACTTTGTCTGTTTTGTGAATTTCTTTATTATCACCTGTTCTTAAAGGAATGTAATAGAGGTCGTAAACCAAATCGTCAACCATCGGGTCGATTACATGTAAAGTTACCAAATCAGGATCATCCCAAAGGGAAGTGTGAGTGCTGGAAGGATTTAAGGCATTGATTTTTATATTGTATTGCGCATCAACAACATAATAATGCGTTTGCATATAATTCATAATACTGTCTTTTTCAACTTCATTATATTGTTTGGTGCGGTCTTTTATTTCTATTTCCGTAGGTTTAGGATCGTCTTTTTTACAAGACGAAGCCATTAAAAACATAGAGATGGTGACGATTGCTAATATTCTGATTGTCATAAAATTATTGTTTAATTTGAGCTGATATTCTTTATACAATTTATCTGATGATAATAGTTTGTAAATAATAGCGTGCAAGATACAAATTTTATTTATTTTTGTATCAAGCTTAACAAAGTTTTAATATTTATGCGGATTGATAAATTTTTATGGGCGGTACGTTTTTACAAAACCCGCAATATTTCTGCCGATGCCATTAAAAAGGGGCATGTGCGACTAAATGGTGTGATTGCCAAACCTTCAAAAGAAGTATTTGGTGGTGATAAATTGGAAGTGAGAAAAAATCAAATAAATTATCAAATATTGGTTTTAGATACGCCAAAAAGCCGTGTCGGTGCCAAATTAGTGCCGCAATATATCAAGGATCAGACACCAAAAGAAGCATTTGAAAATCAAGAATTGCTCAAACTTGCCAAAGATTATTACCGCAAAAAAGGTACGGGAAGACCTACCAAAAAAGACCGCAGAGATTTAGATGAATTTTTGGAATAAGAAATGTTGTGCACAACATTTCAAGTTGAATGTTTATAATGTTCATAAAGTTGAAAGTTAGTACCCCGTAATAGTAAGCTTCAATTTTTACTATAACTATCTTTACCAATATTGTTGTTAACCTAATATTAAAAAAAAATGAAAGGAAAAAATCAAAATACATATCCCAAAGCCGCAAAAAAAACTTATAAACTTGAAAAACACGGTGATATTCGTGTGGATAATTATTACTGGTTGCGCGAAAGGGAAAATCCTGAAGTGATAAATTATCTCGAAGAAGAGAATCGCTATTTTGAAGCACAAACTGCCGGTTATAAATCGCTGGAAAAACGTTTGTTTGAAGAAATGAAAGCGCGTATCAAACAAGAAGACGAGTCGGTGCCGGTATTTGAAAACGGCTATTATTATCAAACAAAATACTTTAAAGGTAAAGAATATCCTGTTTACACACGTCGCAAAGGTAGCTTGGAAGCTCCTGAAGAATTGCTGTTTGATGTCAATGAAATGGCACAAGATTTTTCGTATTACAAATTGACCGGTATGGAAGTCAGTCCGGATAACCGTTATGCAATTTTTGGGGAAGATACGACAGGGCGTCGTCAGTATGTCTTGAAAATCAAAGATTTAGAAAATGATAAAATTTTAGATTTAAAAATTGAAAACACAACAGGCAGTGCGGTTTGGTCCAATGATAACCGGTATTTATTTTACACCAAAAAAAATCCGGAAACTTTGCGTGCTTACCAAATTTACAGACATCGTTTTGGTACAGACCCTGCTACTGACGAATTGATTTATGAAGAAACTGACGAAATGTTTGATGTGTTTGTAA
>JALVLX010000222.1 GCA_027032855.1 Flavobacteriales bacterium
GCTTACGGATTGGATAAATCTGACAAAGAAAAGAAAATTGCCGTATTTGACCTTGGAGGTGGTACATTTGATATCTCCATCTTGGATATAGGCGAAGGGGTTACCGAAGTATTGTCAACTGCCGGTGACACCCACTTGGGAGGTGATGACTTTGACCAACGTATCATCGATTGGTTGGCAGACGAATTCAAAAAAGAAGAAGGTGTTGATTTAAAACAAGACCCGATGGCATTGCAACGCTTGAAAGAAGCTGCTGAAAAAGCCAAAATAGAGTTGTCTTCTTCAACTGAAACAGAAATCAATTTACCATATATCACAGCAACAGCTTCCGGACCGAAACACTTGGTAAGAAAATTATCAAGAGCCAAATTTGAACAATTGACCGACGATTTGGTCAAACGCGCCATGAAACCCGTAAAAGAAGCTTTGGAACAAGCGGGCTTGAAACCTTCGGACATTGACGAAGTTATCTTGGTCGGTGGTTCTACCCGTATCCCTAAAGTAGTAGAAGAAGTAGAAAAATTCTTTGGCAAAAAAGCTTCAAAAAACGTCAACCCCGATGAAGTAGTTGCCAAAGGAGCCGGTATCCAAGGTGCCGTATTGACCGGAGATGTTGATGATGTATTGTTACTTGACGTAACACCATTGTCATTGGGTATTGAAACTATGGGAGGAGTGTTTACCAAGTTAATAGAAGCCAATACCACTATCCCGACTAAAAAATCGCAAATATTCTCAACGGCACAAGACAATCAACCTCAAGTTGAAATTCACGTTTTGCAAGGAGAAAGACCTTTAGCCAAAGATAACAAAACTATTGGACGTTTCTTGTTAGACGGTATTCCGCCCGCCCGTCGTGGTGAACCGCAAATTGAAGTAACCTTTGATATCGATGCTGATGGTATTATTCACGTAACCGCTATGGATAAAAACACCGGTAAATCCAAAGATATCAGAATTGAAGCTTCAAGCGGATTGAGTAAAGAAGAAATAGAAAGAATGAAAAAAGAAGCTGAAGCTAATGCTGAAGCCGACAGACAAGCCAAAGAAAAAGTTGAAAAACTAAACAAAGCCGATGCGACGGCATTCCAAATGGAAAAATTAGTCGAAGAGCACAAAGATAAAATCTCTGACAACAGCAAAACTGCCATTGAAAACATGGTAAAAAAACTTAGAGAAGCTTATGACAAACAAGATGGCGATATGGCTGAAGCTGCTACCAAAGAAGCAGAAGAATTGATGATGAAGATAGGACAAGAAATCCAAGCGGCAGCACAAGCCGGCGGTAATACAGGTGCCCAACAACAAGCACAAGATGCCGGTACCGGCAACAGTCAAGGTGAAGATGATGTACAAGATGTCGATTTTGAAGAAGTAAAATAAAGTCGCAGTAAATAGTTTTTCATAATGCTTGAAAAACACAGCCGGAGGCTACTTTGTAGCCTCCGGTTTTTTATTTTTAGAAATTGACTTGTCCTGAAATAGGTTGACTCGAAAAGTCAACAAAAATCAGGACGAGTCACGCATTGAAATTCCTCAAACTTCCTAAAATTCCAAAGTTTAAGGAATTTTGTTTTTTTGTAGCAGAAAATTGAATAAAACCTTATTTCTTACCAAATTATGTTAACTTACTGGGAACTTTCAACTTTTAACTTTCAACTTTTCGCTAAATAAAAAAAAAGACTATTTTTGCTTTGGAATAATAATTGCTAAGAATAATATTGTAATAATTTAAAATTAAAAAACAACTAACAATGAAAAAATTTATTCTGTTATTCGGACTATTTATGGTATTTACTATGTCGGCTCAAAACATTCCCGACGCACAAATCGTTGACTTGAAAGGTAACAAAGTTTCATTTAAAGATATTGTTAAATCGGATAAACCCGTTATCGTCAGTTTTTGGGCTACTTGGTGCGTGCCTTGTATGAACGAATTGGATGCTATCAGTGAAGTTTACCCCGACTGGCAAGACGAAACCGGTGTTAAATTGATTGCCATTTCGCAAGATGACGACCGTACGGCTCGTCGTATCACTCCTTTGGTCAACGGTAAAGACTGGGATTATGAAATATATCGTGATTACAACTTCGAATTAAAACGCGCTTTCAATATTGCCAGCATTCCGTTTATGTTGATCATCAAAGGCGGTAAGGTTGTTGCCAAACGTTCTGGCTATACACCGGGAAGCGAAGATGAAATTTACGAAATCATCAAAAACTAACCAACCAAAACTCTTTTTCCAAATCTCACAACTATGAAAAAAATACTTTTCCTATTTTTGGTTTTTGCTACAGTGTTTGCAGAAGCGCAAGACTATGGACACTTATCAGGAGGTTATGAGTCGTACTTGCAGTATTATCAAAAAGATGATCCTACAAACTTTACGGCTCCAAATGATGCTTTTCGTTCTATGCATTATCTCAATACGGCATACAATTACAAGCAGTTTAGTTTCGGATTGCAATATGAATCTTATTTGCCGCAAGCATTTTTGGGTTACAGTCCCGACTTGAACGGCAATGGTCCGGCAACCTATTTTGTCAAATATCAAAAAGATAATCTGTCTGTTACGGCAGGTTATTTTTATGAACAATTTGGTAGCGGTTTGGTTTTCAGAGCTTGGGAAGACCGGCAACTTGGTATTAATAACGCG
>JALVLX010000223.1 GCA_027032855.1 Flavobacteriales bacterium
TTGCCATACTTTTGTTTGGCAAAACGGTTCCGTATCTCATTATAAGCTGCTGTGAGTTCATTATAAACCGAGATATACATCTTATAACTGGTTTCACGCGTATGCTTAATCATGATAACTGCTTTTTGCGGATTATCAGATGATTTAGGATCTTTTCCGTTATTTGTAATAAAATCAATGGCAATCTTTTTGACATCTTTAACTTCAGCAGGCGCTTCCTCTATCATCATTTTATCCTGACCGTTAATCACGATTTCAAGTACATTTTTCTTTTTGATGACAGGTGGTGGCGGTGCATTTTTATCTTCCGGCGGCGGTAATTTTCTTCTTATACCGTAGTTACTTTCCATAGTAGTTGTAACCAAGAAGAAAATCAATAGCAAAAACGCTATATCTGCCATTGAACCGGCATTGATTTCTTGTAATTTTCTTTTAGCCATTTGTTTAATTTTATTTAATTATGCTTCTTCACTTTCTTCTTCTTCCTCATACTCTTCGTCACCTTCGTATTCTTCAACTTCAGCTTTCTTGCCTCCAAAACCTGATAATACCGGCGATAAGAACATTAATAATACGGCAATTGTTCCGAGAATATAAAAAGTATATAAACCTGCATCTACCCAACCGGAAGTTTTAGCATCCACATCAATATTTGGGTAATAATGTTCGGCTTTATTAGAAGCTAAAACAAATTTAGCAATAGCTACGATAGCTAAAAACAAAACTGTTACTATAGCTGTTTGTTTTAATTTTCCGGGATGGGAAAACATTTCTTTTAACCAAACCCAAACGGAAGCTAAGACGGTTAAAACCAGTACCAAGTATGTAAATTTAAGCATACCATCAATTGAGCCACCGGCTTCTTCCGTATCTTTCATAATCATAATAAAGAATAACAAACCGATAACGGCAATCACTCCTACTATGATTTTACTAGTTAAACTTATTTTTTTATCCATTGTATTAAAAATTATTTATTGTGACTATATTTTACCAACATATCTACCAATGAGATTGACGCATCTTCCATTTTGTTAACGATACTGTCAATTTTTGCAATAATGAAGTTGTAGAATACTTGTAAAATAATAGCAACAATCAAACCAAATACGGTTGTTAATAACGCCACTTTAATACCACCGGCAACCAATGAAGGTTGCATATCACCTGCAGCTTCAATTTTATCAAAGGCTTGAATCATACCAATTACCGTACCCATAAATCCGAACATCGGTGCTACGGCAATAAATAAAGCTAACCAAGAAACATTCTTTTCTAACTGACCAACTTGTACGTTACCGTAAGAGACAACTGCTTTTTCAGCAGCATCAACGCCTTCGTCCATTCTTTCCAAACCTTCATAAAAGATGGCAGCAATAGGTCCTTTTTTCTCTCTCAACAAGTCTTTTGCTTCTTCTACGCCTCCTTCATCCAAAGCGCCTTCAACTTCACCTAATAATTTATCAGTATTGGTATCAGCAAACGACAAATAAATAATTCTTTCGATAGCTACTGCCAAACCTAAAATTAAAGTCAACAATACAATTCCCATAAATGCGGGACCACCTTCCACAAAACGTTTTTTAAGTTCTTGGTGGAAAGATGCTGTGTCAGCTGAGCCTTCATCTGATTTTTTTTCAACTTTTTTCTCTGTTTTTGCTTGATTGTTTTGTGCTTGAATGTTAGATGTTACAAAAAATAACATTCCTACAATAGCCAGGATAGTAAATACTTTTTTCATATCAATTTTAATTTAATAGTTTTAATTTTTATTTTGGTTATACATTAAATATTATATATCTCGCGGAGAGAGAGGGATTCGAACCCTCGGTACGCTTGTGGCGCACACACGCTTTCCAGGCGTGCACCTTCGGCCTCTCGGTCATCTCTCCAACGCCACAAATATAATTTGTTTTCGTTGAAAGACCAAATTTCGTTTATTTCTTTAACAAACAACGCAAATATACTACTTTTTGGTGTTTATTGCACTAAAAATTTTATTATTAATAGAAAAACGATATTTTTTTTTTATTATTATCAATAGTTAAAATAAATTGTTTAGTCCATTTCACCACGTAGAGGTCTTTCAAAAGCAGATTTTATTGCTTTTTTTGATAATTTCTTACCCAACAAGTACATCATTTTGGTCAAAGCGGCTTCGGTTGTCAAATCTTTGCCGTTATAAACACCAATTGACATCAATCGTCTGCCTGTTTCATATTTATCCGGAACAATTCGACCTTTTTGACACTGTGTTATATTAATTATATGTATAGATTTTTCTTCAATGGCCATTTTGAGTAAATTAATAAACCAATCTTGTATCGGCGCGTTACCCGAACCGTATGTTTCCAAGATAATAGCTTTTACCCCCGTTAAATTTACTATATGAGATAGATAAGCCTCCGTAATGGCCGGGTGTATTTTTAACACAATGACGTTTTCTTCTAAAACTTTATGAACATTGAAAATACCATCCGGAACGGACAAAATCCGGCTCTTATAAAACTTAAGATCTACGCCTGACTGTGCCAACGGTAGATAGTTGGGCGAATCAAAAGCATTGAAATGTTCGGAGCTGGCTTTTACGGTTCTATTACCCCGTAAGAGTTTAAATTCAAAATAAATACCAACTTCCGGAACGACCGGCACATCGCCATCATAGCTACCGGCTATTTGTATGGATGTGATAATATTTTCTTTAGCATCGGTGCGCAAGTCACCAATGGGTAACTGCGATCCGGTCAAAATAACCGGTTTTGAGAGGTTTTCCAACATAAAACTCAAGGCTGATGCCGTATATGCCATGGTGTCGGAACCGTGTAAAATCACAAAACCATCATAATTGTCGTAGTGCTCTTCTATCATATCAGCCAAAAGTACCCAATGATGTGGCCGTATGTTTGATGAATCTATCGGTTGTTCAAAAGAAATGGTGTCAATTTTCTTATCAATCAATTGCAATTCAGGAATATTTTTTATCAATTGAGAGAAATCAAACGGGACAAGCGAACCGGTTTTTAAATCCTTGAACATACCAATGGTCCCACCGGTGTATATCATCAAAATTTGATTATTTGGCATCTTTTAAAAATTTGAACCAAATATAAAAATATTTACCATACTAACTTATTATTTTTGTCATCAATTCTTTTATTTGCCAGTAATAAAAATACAGTATTGAATTGTGTGCTTGAAAAAAAATTATCAACAGCAGTCCGTAAAACTAATAATTGAATGTTTATAATTTTAGCTTATCTTTGCCAAACAAACTAAAGAAGTGGCATTTAACAGTAAACATATAAGACTTACGACAATATTGTTCCTTTCAATTTTGTTTTTTTCTTCATGTAAAAAAAAAGAAACCGGACAATTTGATTTAATAAAAGTCAAAAAAGAAATCAAAAAAAAACCTTCCTACAAACGTATTGCCGCCTGGGACAGTTTACTAAGATTACACAGAAATGATACTTTAACACCTTATTTATATTACCAAAGAGGTTATAGTTATTTCTTTTTGAATCAAAATGATCAAGCAATTGAAGATTTTACAAAATCTATAAACCTTTTAAATAAAAGCAACAATAAAGAAATGCTTGCTGCAAATTATATTTATCTTGGTGCGAGCTTCAGCGAACGAAAAGAACAAAAAATTGCCACTAAATATATTATTAAAGGGCTCAAATTAGCAACAGAAATTAATGATCAAAACTTGATGGGGGGTGGATACCGTGAATTGGCACATATTTATTATCTCAATGAAGATTATGACAAAACCATTGAATACCTGAAAAAAGTAGCTGATATAGCCAAAAAAAATAAAAATCTGGCGGATGTTATTGTCTCTTACAATAATATTGCAATCGTATATAAAGACCAAGGCAATGATAGTATGGCGCTCAATTATTACCATAAAATATCTGAGCTCAATCCTGAAAAGGTTATGGAACCCTACAACTTAATAATATTCTATAACAATTTCGGTGAAAATATTTATAACACATCAAAAGACAAAAGTAAAGCGCTTGAATACTTTAACAAATCATTAAATGTTGCTTTTAAAAACAAAATCAGACCTGATGCAATTTACAGTTATTTTGCCAGTTTGTACGAAAAAACCAACCAGATAGATTCTGCAAAATATTATTACAAAAAGTCATTGGAAACCGTTGATTCTACCAATTATGAAAATCAACTTTATTTGCACTCCAAACTTATCGAAATGGAATTGAAACAACAGCATAATATAAAGCTTTTAAAGTCAGTTAAGACCAAAGATTCTATCGAAACAATTTACATAAAAAAATTCACCTCAGACAATAAACTTGATTTGGAAAATAATTTGAAAATTCTAACCCAACAACAAGAACTGGAACAAGCCAAAAAGATCAATAAAAAAAATAAAATCATTTTTATTTTCATCATTATTATGTTTGTTCTAGGTCTGATAATTTCCTTTCAATTTAACCGGTTTGATATCTTAAAACACAAACAAGAACTTTTTAAACTTGAACAAAAAATCTTGCGTTCGCAAATGAATCCACATTTTATATTTAACGTATTAGGAGCAATACAGAGTACACTACTTGAAAACAACCCCATCGCGTCTGCTACATATTTATCAAGATTTGCTAAACTAATACGTCAAAATTTTGATTTTATTCAGAGAAAGCAAATTTCTCTAAAGGAAGAATTGGATATGATTCATAATTATCTCGACACACAAAAATTCCGTTTTAAAGAAAAGTTTGACTATATAATAAATGTCGATAAGCATCTCTCTCCTCAAGAAGTAATGGTGCCGCCAATGATTTTGCAACCTTTTGTAGAAAATTCTATTGAACACGGTTTTGCCGACATATCGTACAAAGGACACATTCACATCAACATATCAAAAAAAGACGACAAAGTTTGCTTTGAAATTATAGATAACGGCTCCGGCTACAATCCTAAAAAAGATAACAAAGAACACGCTTTAGACATCTTTAAAAAGCGTTTGTTTTTGATAGGAAAAGAAACTTTTGAAAGTTATAAAATCAGCCGGTTGGAACAAGGCACCAAGGTGATATTTTGTTTTGATTTGGTTACGGCATAACTTTTGAAAAAAAATAAATACAATAACAAAAAAATAGTATCTTAGCACACACACACAAACGAACGACTAATAATAAACCCAAACACAAGCAAAAAAAAAACACAATTAACAATGAAAATATTAATAATCGAAGACGAATTTAACGCCCGGAATGTCGTTAAACTACTTTTACAGCAATATTTCCACAACAGGTACGATATTATTGGTTGTGCCGGTACCATAGTAGAATCTTTGGATTTAATAAAAGAAGAAAAACCTGATTTGGTATTCTTGGATGTTCGTCTTGAAGATGGCTTAGGACTTGACTTGTTGAAAAAATTAGACAAAATAAATTTTCAAATTATTTTTACAACTGCCTACGACAACTATGCCATTAAGGCTATTAAATATGCAGCCGTTGACTACCTGCTTAAGCCGATAAATCCCGAAGAATTTAAAATGGCCGTTCAAAAAGCTTTTGACAAAAAACAAGAATTTGAAGAGCTCTTAAGACTACAAGAAGAACTCAATCACGGACAAGACAAAACCATAGCGGTCAAAACTGCCGAACAAACACACTTTGTGTCTTTCAATGATATTATCAGACTGGAAGCTGACGGCTCTTACACTTTAATCGTTACGGTTAACAATAAAATACTTGCTTCAAAGAACTTAAAACACTTTGAAAATATCTTACCGGAGAAGTCATTTATCAGGACGCATCAGTCACATTTGGTCAACAAAAAATACATTAAAGGTATCAAAAATGATATGGTACAACTGGTAAATAACCATGAAATCCCCGTCTCATTTAGAAAAAAAGCCGGCGTAAAGAACTTTTTAAAAGATAAAGATTGACACTTATAAATTATTTTATAACGCTTATAAAACAAACTTACGATAACTCAACTTGTCAACGTATATTTGCGCCATAAATTTATTATGTTTGTTTGTTTGATAAATTTGTTTGTGTTAAAAAATACACGTCGGTTTTCCCGGCGTGTTTTTTTTGCTTGTTGTTAAAATATTAAAATAAACGATTTTACTTATCTTTTACATGTGCAAAATTAACAACAATTCAACTAAAAATAGTTCACTTAAAGTTTATTTTATTCCTTTTATTGTCAAAACTTCAAAAAAAACTATGACAATTACAAATTATTTCGCAACGCTTACAAAACAAATTTGTACTACATCAATCAGTAAACCTATATTTGTATTGAATTTATTATGTTTGTTTGTGTGATAAATTTGTTTGTGTTAAAAAATTACACGCTGGTTTTTCCTGCGTGTTTTTTTTGCGTTTTTTCAAGAACAAATAATTTCACACTACTCCATTTCAATTATCATTCGTAAAAAAAACATATCTTTATTTAACACATTACGAAATACACTCAAATATCCATGTCAATATTAAAAACATACTACCCTACCCTAAAATTTATCGGCAAGTTTGTCTTGATATATGTAATTTTAGTTTTAGCATACAACTTCTATTTGTCTTTCTACCAAAATCAAACTGACATAATTACCGTTTGGGTAGGTAAAATGATTTCCGGTATTTACAACCTTCTTGGTGTGGACGTGCAAACTATGCCTGTCGGGACCGAACCCGGCTTAAAATTAATGGTCAAAGGTCAATATGTGGCGCGTATCGTAGAAGGTTGCACAGCCATTAGTGTCATCATCATGTTTGTGGCTTTTATTTTGAGTTTTGGTAAGCACTTACAAAAAACCTTGATATTTGCAATCACCGGTAGTATCTTGATTTTTGTTTTCAATTTATTGCGAATTGTTTTCTTGGGTTATATTCTATATACTTTTCCGCAGTACCAAGATGTGGCGCACCGCATCATATTTCCCGCTATGATTTACGGTTTTGTTGTTATTTTATGGCTCTATTTTATTCTCAAATATCATGAGTAAGGCATATCAGAAACATATTATAGCCGGTATTGCCCTAATCTTATTGGTTGCTGTCCGTTTTTTTGAAAAACATTTTTTTGATGACGGCTTAATTGTATTTTTTCAACATGATTACTTGAATAATGACTTACCGGATATTTCTTTTGCCAAAACACTTTTAACAGACTGCATCAGGTATTGGCTCAATGCACTGTTGAGTATCGCTATCATCTACTTGTATTTTAAACAAACAGGCTTATTAAAATTCTTACTTCTGATTTATACGGCAACTTTTGTCGTTGGTATTATATTAATGTATATAGCGCTTCAAAACTACCAAGCCGGACAATATCTGTTTTTATTTTACTCACGGCGTTTTATGATACAACCGCTTTTGCTGTTTTTATTATTCCCGGCATTATGGTATCAAAACACCTTGGATTAAAAAATAAAAAAGGCTACCAAAAATTTGATAGCATTTTTTTTCACAATTATGAAAACAAAGTCAATTATCTTTTTTTTAATTTTAAAATGAAAAAACATTTTTTTTGTCTCTACTTGCTACTAACTCCCCATTTCTAAATACCGCCTCAAAAAGTCGGAATGTTCTTTGAGTTCTTGCAGGTGTAAGTCTTCTTCCATTTGACTGATAATCCGGTAGTCGTAACGACGAAAAGTTTGGATAATTTCATTGATATCG
>JALVLX010000224.1 GCA_027032855.1 Flavobacteriales bacterium
GCGATAGCCCGGATTTGTACTTGGTCTTTTACGCTTAATTTTTCGGTAACGATGACAATTTTTTGTAGCTTTTTATTATAATGTAAGAGTTCGGCAACAGCATGATAAACGGCGGTAGGGGGTAGGTAAATTACACCGGTATTGAATTCGTGTTTTTCTACGGCATCAGCCAAGCGGCTGTAAACAGGAATATCACCGATAGGTGTTTTCATCACGCCCGGACGTCCGTATTGCACACCGGCAACCACATTGCCACCACTGTAAACGTGTGAAACGGGCGTTACTTTGCGGCTTTCGTTTCCTAAAATATTCATGACGAGCACTTTGTCGTCTTTTGAAGCGATTTGCTTCAGGTCGGTAATACCGACATAACTGTTAAAAGGTTTACATTTATTGATGGGCATGGTCGTGTTTTTTAGCGTTATTTTGTATCATCCAATTGTCTATATCGACAGCGTATTGAATCACTTCAATCATAGAACTGTCGTAACCGAAAAATTTATAGGGAATTTCCAAAGATTCCAAAATATCACGGGCGTAGGCAAATCCTTTTATCAGGTTAGGACCACCGCGTCCCGTTACTACATACAAATTTTTTTTGGGATGGGTTTTGTAATAGTCGCGTAACGCATCAAACATAGCTTTGTAAGTCACAAAAATATCGGTATTGTTGGCTTTCCCGCCAATAATTAGCAAAACATTGCTTTGTTCGAGCCAATAATTGTAAACGATGCGGGCAATATGATACATCTTTTCATAAGGTGGATTGCCACCGAAATCACTGGAAATAGTTGTCTTTTCAGATAAAATTTCAGTAGCGGCACTATTGGCACCACCCCCAAACATAAACGAGGTGATGGTTCCTTCGGGATTGATTACCGCGACATCACTTTGTCCTTGATAAGTACGTAATTGGTTGACTTCAATTTCAAATTCCGACAAATTGGTTTCAAAAATTTCTGCCGGAAGATTGAGTCTGTCCGCCAATGGGTTGTCTTGGTCTAGCATGCCTTTAAAATCGCAAGCAATGGCGTGCAAACGACCGTTTTTTCGTTCTACACGAATCGGATTTAATTCTAATGTGATAAAACCGTAGTCATTATAGAGTTCCCATAATTTTGGCAAGTGGCGCACTAATGCACTGACCAAATCTTGCGGGGCATTGAGTTCAGCCAACGCATCAATGATATGATAATTTTTCAGACCGGTTAGCGGGTCAAAGGATTTACTGACGATTCTATCGGGTGGAAGTTCTTCAATATCAATCCCACCGTCAATGGATAAAGTAAATTCCGGTCGTCTGGATATGGTTGAAATGTTCAGGTTGAAATAAATCTCGTATTCCGAAGGAATAAACTCTTCAAAAGTGACGCCGTTGGCAATAACTTTTTCGTTGTGAAATTGGTGTTCGGCAAAGAACAATTGACGTTTGCCAGCCATGGCATCTTGTACATTATCAACAATTTTGACCAGTCCGGCTTTGCCTTTTTTGCCGACGCCACCGTAAAAAATAGGTTTAACGACAACTTTACCGCGTTTTTCTATCAGTGCTTCGATACTTTCGTAAGTAGCATTGGATTTTAACACTTCCGGAACAGGGAAGCCTGCCAGTTTGAGTATGGGTGCGCCGTAGCGCATGCCTGTGATTCTCATGTTTTATTGGTTATTTGGTTATTTGGTTATTTGGTTATTTGATGTCGGGTGTCTGATGTCGGGTGTCGGGTGTCGGATGTCCGATGTTGTTTATCGATTATCCCTTATCTCTTATCTACATAAAACCGATTTATTCGGCAAAGATAAAAACTGACATTTGTCATAAAATATAAATCATCAAAAATGTGCCGGATTTTATCATATTGATATTAATTTGTGTAGTATTGGCAGAAATTAATAATGTTTTCCCTTTTTTAAAGTCAATACCATTAATATTAAACTCGCCGGTTCCGGTATTCATCAAGATAATGAAGCTACTAATGTTACTTATGTCTATGGTTTTTGAGGAAGAAACTTCAATTTTTTTAATTTTGAAGTAATGGGTATCAATAAAATTACCCCTTTTTTGGTCTGGTTGAGCAGAAAAGTTTATAGCTTTTAATGCCAATTCCGTATGTAATTTCCGGGGTTTACCGTCTAACCCAAGTCTGTTCCAGTCATAAATACGGTAAGTAAGGTTGGAACTTTGTTGTACTTCGGTCAAAAGAATACCTTTTCCTATAGCATGCACAGTTCCGGCAGGTATGTAATAGGTGTCTCCTTCTTTTACTTTAATTTTATTAAGCAATAATTCCAAATTGCCGTTTTGTAAGGCTTTCAAATAGTCTTTTTGGGTTGTTCCTTGTTTAAATCCCAGGTATAGAACGGAACCTTTATCTGCTTGGATAATATGCCACAATTCATTTTTGCCGAAAGATTGGTGTATTTCGGCGGCTAAATTATCATCGGGGTGTACTTGAATGGATAGATCGTTGTTGGCATCTATGTATTTGGTTAACAGAGGAAAATTGTCACCGAATTTTTCATAATTTTTTTGACCGGTCAATTTGTCTCGATATTTTCGGATTAAATATTGTAGTTTCTTCCCTTTAAAATAACCGGTTTTTACGACAGAAATATTATTTGGTATGTTAG
>JALVLX010000225.1 GCA_027032855.1 Flavobacteriales bacterium
TTTGTCAATAACGGAAACGGAACATTTACCGATGCCAATGCAGGATTACCCGATGTTTATATGGGAGACCTTAATTTGGGAGATATTAACGGTGACGGTTTGTTGGATATTGCCATCACAGGATTTGATTCTACAAACAGTGTCGATTTAACTAAGGTTTATGTGAATAATGGCGGTAATAATTTCAGCGAGTTAACAAGTGCCGCTTTGCCCCCTATTAACTACGGAAAAATTAAATTAGTTGACTATGACGGCGATGGTGATATGGATATTACATTAAGTGGCTTTGGTGATTTAACTGGTTCTGCTTATACCAAAGTGTGGCAAAATGACGGTTCTCAAAACTTTACCGAGCAAAGCTTAGGTTTACCGCAATTATGGTTAGGAGATATGGAGTGGGCCGATGTTGACGGCGATGGTGATTTGGATTTTGTAATCATCGGAACAGCAAGTTCAGATAGTGAAGCACATTTGTTGATAAACGACAATAACACTTTTTCTGAAGACCCGCATTTCAACAGTGTGATGGGTGCACATAGAGTATCAGCGTTAGAGTTGGCAGATTTTAACCTTGACGGCTCTTTGGATATTTTTATTTCAGGTATGAATGTGGACGGTAGTGCGGAAAACATCATTGCTAAACTATATGAAAATAACGGTTCCGGTGTTTTTACTGAAAATACGAATGAAAGTTTTTCAGGTGCTCAATATGGTGATGCCGATGCAGGGGACTATGACAATGATGGTAAAGTAGATATTTTTGTAACCGGTTCAGATGCCTCTTATTTTGGTATTGCCAAATTGTATCACAATGAAAACATCAATGCAGTAAATGAAGTATTGGCAAATAAATTTGAAATTTATCCAAATCCGGCACACAATGTCGTTAATATTGAAAATAAAGATGGTTTTGATTATACAATTAATGTAACGGATTTAACAGGCAAAAATATTTTAAGCAGAACAGCTAACGGAACCACTCGTATTGATGTATCTGATTTGCCCATGGGTATGTATTTGATTAAAATATCAGACAATCAAAATAGTTTTGTTAAGAAAATTGTAGTAAAATAAATAACAATTTATAGCATATTTATTTAACGACTTGCTAGGTTTTCAGCACCTAGCAGGTCTTTTTTTTACAATATTTTGAAAATAAAACAACATTTTTTTTGAAAACATACTTTTTTCTATCAAGATATTAAAAAATAAAGTAACTTTGCTTTACCTAAAAATTCATAGACAATGAAAAAGGGACCGCTTTTTTATGCAAAAATTCTGTTATTTGGAGAATATGGTATCATCAAAAACTCCAAAGCCTTGGCTATTCCTTACAATGAATACAAGGGCGGCTTGTTCTTGGGCGATTTAAATGATGATTTTGTAAAGGATTCTAATGCTAAATTGGCGGAATTTTTTCATTATCTTAAAAAAACACAAGAAGCACACCCTGAGGTTTTAGATTTGGATTTGGATTTGTTTGCTAATGAATTGGAAAAAGGTTTGTATTTCAAATCCAATATCCCGGAAGGTTACGGGGTAGGGAGTTCGGGTGCGGTTGCAGCAGCGGTGTATGAGCGATATGCCCGTCATAAAATTACGGTTTTAGAGAACTTAACTCGTGATAAATTACTTAAACTCAAAGAAATTTTTGCTTTAATGGAAAGCCATTTTCATGGCAAAAGTTCAGGTTTGGATCCGCTTAACAGTTATTTGAGTATTCCCATTCTTATTCAATCCAAACAAGATATTGAACCAACCGGTATTCCGGCACAAAATGAAGGCAAAGGAGCTATATTTTTAATAGACTCTGAGCAAATTGGTGAAACCGGAGATATGGTCAGTATTTTTATGGAAAAAATGAAAAACAAAGGTTTTCGAAAGACTTTAAAAACCGAGTTTATCAAATATACGGATGCTTGCGTCAGTGACTTCTTGCAAGGAAATGTCAAATCGTTGTTTGGCAATTTGAAACATTTATCAGCAACGGTCTATCGCAATTTTAAACCAATGATTCCTACTCACATGCTTGATGTATGGAAAAAAGGTATCGAAAATGATGATTATTACCTGAAACTTTGTGGCTCCGGAGGCGGTGGTTACATTTTGGGTTTTACCGAAGATTTTGAAAAAACCAAAGCGCAACTCAAAGACTACAAACTACAAGTAGTTTACCGGTTTTAAACAATGAAGAGATGAGCGCCAAACACAATTTTCCGGCACAGATTTTTTCTTTCTTTGCTTTGGTGCGGGTGCAAAATATCTTATTATTGAGTATTGCTTTTTTGTTAACCGGAAAATATTTTTTTGCTCCGGATAAAACTTTTCTGCAATTATTAAATGACCACAAATTTATTGCGTTATTGTTGGCTACTACCATAAGTATTGCATCGGGCTATATTATCAACAGTTTTTACGATGTAAAAAAAGACATAATTAACCGTCCGGAAAAAACGTTGATTGAGCAGCAATTATCACAAACTAAACGTCTGTATTTGTATTTTGGATTGAATTTTTTAGCCGTAGCCATCGCCGCTTTTATTTCGTGGCGCGCCGCTTTGTTTTTCAGCGTGTATATTTTTTTGATTTGGTTCTATTCTCACAAAATTCAAAGTAAAATTTTCATCAACAATTTGTGGTTAACCTTTTTGAGTATTTACCCCTTTTTCGGCATTTTCTTATATTTTAAAAAAGTTAATGATTTTATCCTTTGGCATGCCGGTTTTCTGTTTTTGATTTTGTTGGTCAAAAATATGTTGAAAGACTTTGTCAATCTGAAAGGAGATATGGTTGAAAACAATCAGACCTTGCCCATAAAGTATGGAGAACAATATGCAAAAAGATTTATTTTAGTTATCAATTTATTAACCATTATTCCGGTAATTAGGTTGTTACAGTTTGATTATATTGGTCGTATGCGATATTATTTCTATTTTTCTTCATTGTTTTATGCAGCCGGGTTTTTGTGGTTTTACTTTAATACCAAATCTGCCCGCTATTTTTATTTGTTAGTAAAAATATTAATTGCAATCGGTGTTTTTGCCATTATTCTTATTAAATGATTTATTACAAAGATTTAGTAAAAATTTATTAACTTTGTGTATTACAAGTTATGTATAGTTTACAAGCAAATTTATTATTATGAAAAAATTATTATATCTCTTCAGCATATTATTAGTTTTAAACAGTTGTGGCGGTTCAAAAAAAAACGTTGAAAAGAAAGCTACAGCTAAAACTGAACATAAGAAGACACCACCCAAAGATACTAATCCCAATAAAGATGCTCAAGGTTTGGATTTTGCAACTTTGCAGTATATAGCCAAGTATGAAAAAATAGCCAAAACGGAAATGAAAGAGTATGGTGTTCCGGCAAGTATCACCTTGGCGCAAGGTATTTTAGAATCACAATCCGGAAAAAGTCGTCTGGCTACGGAAGGAAATAACCATTTCGGCATTAAATGTCATAACAATTGGACAGGCGAAAAGATTTTGCATGATGATAATAAAGCGCAAGAATGTTTTAGAAAATACAACAATCCGGAAGAGTCGTTTAAAGATCACTCACAATTTTTGGCCAAACGCAAACGCTATGCATTTTTATTTCGCTTGCCTATTACCGATTATGAAGCATGGGCAAGAGGGTTGAAAAAGGCAGGCTATGCTACCGACCCAACCTATCCGGATAAGTTGATTTACATCATTGAAAAATACCATTTGAATAAAATGGATAAAGAGGTGTTGGCATTGATGAGTGTAAAAGTTGATGAAACGGAAGAAGACGGAGCAAACAAAAATAAAAAGAAAAAGTTTATCTATACAGTACAAGAAGGAGAGACGCTTTTTACCATTTCCCGAAAGTTTAATATCCCCGTTAAAGACATTCAGCGGATCAATAATTTAAATGATTTTGATATCTACAAAGGGCAAATTTTGGTTTTGACTGAAACTGATAATTCGTCATCAGTTCAAGATGAAGAGATGCCTGATGAGGATACATCACAACCGGATACAAGTTCTCAAGAAACGCAACAAGCGGATACGACAACTGAAAACACCGGAAGTGTACAACCGGATAATAATACAACCGGCAAAAACAATAAAGATGTAAAACTTCATGTGGTTAAACAAGGCGAGACCTTGTTTTCAATCAGCAAAAAATATAAGGTAAGCATTGACGATTTACGTCGCGCTAACCAATTGCTGGACAACAGTATTTCGGTAGGAAAAGTAATTATCATTCCTAAAAATTCTGGTACAGATAAAGAAGAAGTGGTAGAAAAAAAGACAGAGCAAGCTAAGCCATCACCGGATAATTCCAAAGCGGTTTATCACATTGTTAAGCCGGGTGAAACTTTATACCGTATTCACGTAAACTATAAAGTACCGGTTGCTACTTTGCGTAAACTCAACCACCTCAAAGGTAATAGTATCAAAGTAGGACAAAAAATCAGAGTAAAATAAGATTAAGATTCGGAGGTGTCCATAGTGTGATACACATTTTGGACATCTTCGTCTTCTTCCATCTTTTCTAACAACTTCTCGACATCGGCTTGTTGTTCCGGTGTTAGTTTTTTGGTGACTTGTGGAATATATTCAAAGCCGGAGGATAAGATTTCCAGTCTGTTTTCTTCCAAATATTTTTGAATGTTTCCAAATTCTTCAAAAGGGGCATAGATTAATATTCCGTCTTCGTCTTCAAAAATTTCTTCAACGTTAAAATCAATTAGTTCTAATTCCAATTCTTCCAAATCCATAGGTAGATTTTCTTTGTTGATACGGAAATTACACACGTGGTCAAACATGAAAATCACCGAACCTGAAGTACCTAAGGTTCCGTTATACTTGTTGAAGTAACTACGAACGTTACCAACAGTACGGTTGTTGTTGTCAGTTGCGGTTTCTACCAAAATAGCAATACCGTGAGGTGCATAACCTTCATACAAAACGGTTTTGTAACCGGCTGTATCCTTGTCAGAGGCTTTTTTGATAGCACGCTCTACATTATCTTTGGGCATGTTAGCCGCTTTGGCATTTTGTATGGCGGCACGCAGACGTGCATTGGTGTCCGGATTAGGACCACCTTCTTTAACAGCCATTGATATTTCACGACCTATTTTGGTAAATGTTTTGGCCATTGTGGCCCAACGTTTAAATTTTCTTGCTTTTCTAAATTCAAATGCTCTTCCCATTTTTTTGGTTATTTGGTTAATCGGTTAATTGGTTATATGATTATTTGATGATATGGTTATTTGATATCGGCGCTTCGGTGACTTCGGTACACTGTTCGCTACGCTCACAGCACTCAGTCACCTTTGAGTCGTCGAACTCAGCCACCTTTTTTTCTGCTTCTAATTACCTTTATCCCCTTATCCTTTATCCCTTATCCCTTATCCCTTATCCCTTATCCCTTATCCCTTATCCAACTTACTACTTGCTACTATAAGACGAATGCAATTCGTCTCTACGCACTTTCAACTTTATGAACATAATAAACATTTAACAGGAGACGTAGCATGTTGCGTCTCTACTAATGCTTAATCTCTCCTAATTTTTCAGGGTCGTGTTTATATTTGAACAAAACGGCAAACAAGATAGCTATCACCAATGCGTAAGCCGCAAAAATAAACCATATTGTAGCCCAGTCTTTACCTCCATTTTTCGTAAACATATCTATAATATAGCCACTACCGTAGGCACCGATAATGGCACCGATACCGTTAGTCATAATGATAAATAAACCTTGTGCTGATGCACGAATTTTTTTATCGGCTTCTTGTTCTACGAACAATGACCCCGAGATATTGAAAAAATCAAATGCCATACCGTAAACAATCATAGACAATATCAGAGCTACGGCACCAAGCCCAACCGGACTACCGATGCCAAACAATCCGAATCGCAATACCCAAGCAAACATACTCATCAACATCACTTTTTTGATACCGAAACGTTTTAAAAAGAACGGAATGGTCAAAATAAATAAGGTTTCTGAAATCTGAGACAATGACATTACGATACCGTTGTGTTTGACGATAAAAGTATCTCCAAATGCTTTAACATCTCCAAAATCATGAAGAAATGCCTCTCCCCACATATTGGTAATTTGTAAAGCCGCTCCTAATAACATGGCAAAAATAAAGAATATCGCCATTTTGTATTGTGCAAAAAGCTTGAAGGCATCTAAGCCCAACGCTTGTGCCAATGATTTCTTTTCGGCACTTTTGTCAAGCGGACAACCCGGCAACGTAAAGGTGTATAAACCAAGTGCTACTGAAGCGGCGGCTGCAAAGTAAAATTGCTTCTCATTCAGTCCCCAACCAAATCCGTCAGTAATCCAAGTAGCAATGATAAATCCGATGGTTCCCCAAACTCTGATAGGCGGAAAGGTTTTTACAACATCATAATCATTGCGTTGCAGAATACAATACGAAATTGTGTTATCCAATCCGATAGACGGCATATATAACATTAAATACAACAAAGTGAACAACCATAAGCCGTCAAAGTCGTGTTGTTGTGCCATAAAATATAACAAGACGGCACCACCAAAATGCAGCAGGGCAAAAAGTTTATTCGGACTTAACCAACGGTCGGCGATAATACCAAAAATACCGGGCATAATCAATGAAGCAAAACCTAAAGTCATAAAGACAGCACCTATCTTTCCGCCGGTAAATTGCAAGGTTGCACCCATATACTTACCAAACGAAAGTAGCCAAGCACCGAAAATAAAAAACTCTAAAAAGTTAAATATGGTTAATTTTATTTTTAAATTCATAGTTGTGTATTTTTAAAAGTGAACAAACTTACTATTTTACGGGCTAATTGCCAAAATGTTTTTAATATTTTCTACTGGTTTCAGACCTAACAGGTTTTTGAAAATCTATCAGGTCTTGGAGACCTAACAGGTTATTTAATGTACTAAAGTCCCTATTTTATCTCCACTAATAACTTTGACTAAATTACCTTTAGTATTCATATCAAATACGACAATCGGCAAATTATTATCTTTAGCCAAAGCAAAAGCCGTACTGTCCATTACTTTGAGTTCTTTTTGCAAAGCTTCTTCATATGAGATTTTTTCGTATTTGACGGCATCTTCATATTTTTCGGGGTCTTTGTCGTAAATACCGTCAACACGTGTCCCTTTGAGTATAGCATCGGCATCTATTTCGAGTGCTCGCAAAACGGCTCCGGTATCAGTAGTGAAAAACGGATTGCCGGTGCCACCCGAAAAAATAACAATTTTACCGCCGGATAAGGCTTGTTTGGCTTTAAGCGGTGTTACTTCATCAGCAATTTTGTCAATTTTTATCCCGCTTAACAATTCGGCATCGATTCCATTTTGAAGCAAGACACTTTGCAACGCCATACCGTTGATGACAGTTGCCAACATACCCATAAAATCACCTTGTGTACGGTTCATTTGTTGCCCTGCAGCCGATAAACCTCTGAAAATATTGCCACCGCCTATAACTAAACCTATTTCAATACCTTTGTCATATATTGTTTTGATTTCGTGTACAAATTCGTTGACTTTGTCCGGGTCAATGCCATAAGATTTATCTCCCATTAACGATTCGCCACTTAGTTTGAGAAGGATTCTATTGTATTTCATTTATGTGATTTTTTTGTTGAAACAGAAAG
>JALVLX010000226.1 GCA_027032855.1 Flavobacteriales bacterium
CTTGGACGCAAATCAGTATGCATGGTGACGAACCTAAAAAACTGATTATTTACAAAAGCCGTTTTGAAAACGCTAAACACAACGAACCAACCGGTAAAATCACCGCCGGCAAAAAAGAAATGAAAATAGCGGTCAAAGACGGTTATGTTTACCCCGAAGTCGTCAAATTGCAAGGCAAAAAAATGATGGATATTGTGTCGTTTTTAAATGGGGTGCGGGGTAAGGATAGTTTGCGCTTGGTTTTATAAGAAAACGATGTTAAGTTATTCCTTCCCACACTTATCACAACCACCGTTTTCGCTCTTAAACAAGTGTTTGTAAACCTGCCAAACCGCCCAAAGAACTATTATGTAAATAATGATGTCTGTCATAGACTGAGGAATTGAGGATTTATTGTAGTTTGTAGAATATGTCGATTTTTGATAAATGTTTTTGCTTCAAACTATGATACTGCTTTAAAATTGAGGAATGAGGAGTGTGAGGAGTTATTTTATTTCATAGACAATTTTATCATTATAAATTATTAATTATTGTATAAATTAATAATTGCTTAACTTTTTAAATTTCTGACTTTTAATATTAATTATCTCCGCACTTGGCACTTTACCGCTATCCACTTTCTACTTTATAAACTTTCAACTTTTAACTCAATATCTGATAAGCTACAAAAGCACTCAAATACGCCAATCCCGTCATATAAAAGAAGACGATAACCGGCCATTTCCAGGTTTTGGTTTCGTTGCGAAGCGTCGCCAAGGTGCTAAAGCACTGCATGGCAAAAGCATAGAACAGCAACAGCGAAATGCCAACGGCAAATGTAAATGTATTATCGCCGGTAATTTGATTTTTCTCATTTGCCATACGCTCGCGCAGGCGTTGGTCGTCGTCAGCATTACCTACACTGTAAATGGTGGATAGCGTACTGACAAATACTTCACGTGCGGCAAAAGAGGTTAATAGTGCAATCCCTATTTTCCAATCGTACCCCAATGGTTTGATAGCAGGTTCAATGCTTTTACCCATTTGTCCCAAATAAGAATGTTCGAGCTTGAACGCTTCCAATGTTGCTTGTTCACTTTTGTACATTTCTTGCTTGAAATATTGTTCGGCATTTTGAAATTCCCTTCCGCCGTGTGTTGCTAAAAACCACAAAATTATTGAAAAAGCCACAATAATTTTTCCGGCACCAAACACAAAAGCTTTGACATGATCCCACACCGTAATAAAAACATTTTTGGGGATTGGCGCTTTGTATTCGGGCATTTCTAAAATAAAATAACGTTTGTAGGTTGATTTGATAATTTTACTCAATCCGAAAGCTGAGATAAGTGCGGCGGCAAATCCTAAGAAGTAGAGTGCCAACAATACCAATCCTTGCAAGTTGATAAAGCCGGCAACATCTTTTTCCGGAATCACCAAGGCGATGATAATGGTATAAACAGGCAACCGGGCAGAGCAGGTAATGAAAGGTGTTATCAACATCGAAATCAAGCGTTCTTTACTGTTTTCAATAGTACGAGCGCTCATAATTGCCGGTACGGCACAGGCAGTTCCCGACAAAAGCGGTACCACAGATTTCCCTGACAACCCGAAGGGTTGCATCAACCGGTCCATTAAAAAAACAACCCGGCTCATATAGCCCATTTCTTCGAGCAAGGCAATGAATAAAAACAGCAAGGTGATTTGCGGCACAAAAATCAAAACACCGGCAATCCCCGATATAATACCGTCTGTAAGCAGGGCTGTCAATTGATTATCGGGTAAATGTGATTTTAAATATATGTTAGTTTGGCTGAAAAAGCTGTCAATCCAATCCATAGGCGCCGATGCCCAACTGAAAATGGCTTGGAAAACCAAAAACATAATAAAGATAAAAATCAAAATTCCCCAAACTTTATGTAGTAAAATCCGGTCGATACGTTCGGTTAAACCGGTAGCGGCGGTTTTATCTATATGGTAAGTTTCTTTTAAAATCCGGTTGATATCTTTGTAGCGTTTGATGACTTCTTTTTGTAGTAAGCGTTTGATAGTGCTACGGTCAAAAGGTAAATCGTATATTTTGGGGTATTTTGTTTGTAATTCTTCCCCGAATTTATCTTGTTCGGTGTAAAGCAACCACAATTTGTAAACCGGTTCGCCGGGATAATCGGGTTTGATAAAATCTATACTGGTGCCGGTTAAGCCGTAATTTTCAAAATAGCGTTTTGATGACGTTTTAAACATCTCCGGTATCATTTCTTTCATTTGATGAATACGCCCTTTACCGTGGCGTTTTCCATCGGCTTTTGTTTTTTTGGCACTAACCAAAATAACCGGAATTTGTAGCAATTCATGCAATTTTTCAACATCTATTTTGATGCCCTTTTTTTGCATTTCGTCACACATGTTGATAGCCAACATTACAGGAAATCCCAAATCTTGAATTTCTTTTAGCAGAATTAAGTTGCGTTTCAGATTATTGACATCGGCGACCATCAAAACACCGTCAATACCTTCACGGTTGAGCAATAATTCTTTTAAGACGACTTCCTCATCTTTGGAAGTAGGGTGTAAACTGTAAGTTCCGGGCAAGTCAATCAATTCTATAGCGGTACCGTCATCTAAAGTAAAATTTCCGGACAC
>JALVLX010000227.1 GCA_027032855.1 Flavobacteriales bacterium
TCACGGCTTCTCAAAACTTCGTATCCTAAATCAATGCTGTAAATAGTGTGTGCTTTAGTAATTCTGCTCAATCCGGTTGAAATTCCATAACTTAAACCGCCTTTAGAGCCATACGGATTGTTGGTATAGCTATGATTAGTAGTGGAAGAGTAAAGGATAAATGAAGTCACTTTAGCTGATTTGCCTGTAAAATAAAACAAACCGGAATTAAATTTAATGTTATATTCGGTTTTTTGACCATATACCGGTGTAAGTAAAATAATGCTAAATAATGTCAAAAAAAGTTTTTTCATAATAGACTGTTTATCAAGTTAATGTAACAAATTTTATGCCAAACAATCATTATTTTTTTTATATCTAAGAAGCTAAAACAAAAAAACGACGAGAAATAAAATTTTTCCCGTCGTTTGTAATATTGTTTAATTGCAATGATGTCTGTAAAGTTTATTTATTACATTTCTATAAAAACTTTTCACTTTTCACTTTCAACTTTCAACTATTTTATGATAAATCTCTGCGTCATAAATGCTTTGCCTTTATACATTTTAGCCAAATAAACTCCCGGTTTAGCACCTGTTATATCAATATCATAAGTATCTTTAAGAGTATCAATATCGATAGTTTTAATCAGCGCACCGTCTAATTTATAAATTTCAATTTTATCAATTTTACTATCTGTATTGATAAAGAATTTTCCGAAATTAGGATTAGGGTAGATGTTGATGTCGGCTTTAAAAAGTTCGTCAACACCGGTAGCAGGTTGTAAATTGATTTGCGGATTGTCAATAGGGGAATTGCTGTAACAAATCAGGTGGCTTGATACAATCAAATGCGGGTTAAAACCGGCATTACAATCCGGACAGGTTTGACCTGATACACAATTAGGATTATGAGGGCTACAATAATCTACGTAATCAGGGTTAAAGATATAATTAAGCTCCATACTATTGGAGTAATCAACATTGTTGAAGTCAAAATCAAACCACGGTGCAATAGCCCCGGGACACCATCCGGCTCTATCGTAATACCAAGTGCCGTTTTGGGGTTGACAGCCATCGGGATTAGGATTACAATCCAACCAATTGTCTTGTGTAAAAGTATTTACACCATCAACCCAAATGCTGTGTACATCATGATGAAATTCAGCGGCGTTACCGGTATTGTTATCACCCCAACCATGACCGGTTGAGACGAGTTTAAGACGTGTAGCTTCAACCCCAGAGGGATAATCTACTGTAACTTGTTCACAAGGTTGCAAATTATCCATATCGCCAAAAGGATAAGTTTGATGCCATAAATAATCAACAGTAGAATAAAGATAATTAGGGGGACCTACGTGGTAACTTAAATCCAAGCCGTAAAGATAGCCTCTGCCGTAAGTTCCCAATGAAAAACGAATTTTGGTTTTGCCTTGTAATAAAGACATAAAATCCGTTAAATCAACTTGATGATCACAAGCGACACCGTAAGGCGTGATATATCTGATTATTTCGTGCCATTTACCGTCTTTACCTTGTACTTCTACATGCGAAACTCTATCCCAAGGGTCACATCCTCCCGGAGGACAATCAATATGTAAGGTGGCTAAAACTTGATCGTAGCCACCAATAGACGAAGGTAAGTCCGCAGTAAATTCTCTACTATTGATGCTACTATTGAGCAATAGTCCGCTAGCGGCATTGATGGTTACATCGTTTCCGGAATTGACAATGTTAAATGATTCATTGATGGTGTTACTTTCTCCGTAATTGTTAGTAGCGGTAATCGTTACATTTTGTGTACCGTAAGATGTCGGTGTCCACCAACCTGTATAATGTGTGTCGTCGTGATTAGTTAAGGTGACATCAGTACCTTCAATATTTAAGTTAACAGCATCTACAGAAAATGTGTCGGGATGATCAATGCTGACAGTTAAAGATATGGGAACTGGGTTAAGTTGTGGCAAAAAAACATCTGTGTTAACTACCGGGTTAGTAAGGCTTACTTGCGGTAATACAGTAGCAGGGTCAAAAACATTAAAATGTGAATAGACCTCATCTGCCGGTCCGTAAGTAGAGTCCCCGGGTTGACTGGCTTTGATTACAACCTCTCCGGGAGCACCGGTTAAAGTAACCGTATTGCCTGATAAGGTTGCAGGTCCCGAAATTAATGTATATGTTACCGGAAGACCTGAGCTGGTATATGCATTTAAATCAAAAGGCGGGTCAGTTATGACTTTGTCCGGTACTACGGGAAAATTGATGACTTGAAAACCGGGTTCTAAAGTGCCGATAAAGTTTGAGGTGTTACCTGTTAATGCAAAATTATGTAACTCGCCGTTAATGCCGTTAGCAGTTTCTGTTTCAAGTTCGGTGATAAATGTGTTGTCATCTCCGGGAATACCTTGGTTAAACTTATAATATAAAACCAAATCTTGTTCGTTACCGGTTAACTCATTGGTCATCATATCCTGAATTTCGGTTTGTGTCAAAGCTTTTTTCCACAAAGTTACTTCGTCAATACTGCCATTGTAAACAAAATTGTAGCCCGAAATGATACTTTTTCCTATTCCAAAGGGTTTGGTTGATATTGAAAAATTACCATTGGCAGAATGTGACCCTACTAAGTTGCCGTCAACATACAGTTTGATAATACTACCATTATAAATCATAGCAAAATGTTGCCATACACCGGCTTGAATAGTTCCGTTTGGAGTCGACACTTCAAACATAGTACCGTTAATAAACATCCGGCATTCAACTTTACCATTGTTAAGCTCAAGTAAATACATGGTATCTCCGACACCACCACTTCTAAACCCGATCATGCCGGCTCCATAGCGTAGTGCATCTGCGTTAAACCAGCCTGTCATTGAAATTGCCGAAGTGTTATTAATTTCATTACCTAAATCATTTACTAGAACATAATCATTAACACCATCAAAATGCAGATGTTGGTTGGATTGAGAATTAGCTGTTAAGCTAAAGAATAATAGAAATAAATAAGTAAATCTCTTTTTCATTTGGATTGTGTAGTTTTAATTAATGCGATAAAGATATGAAAAAATGAATATGAGAAAAATTTTTAAGTAAGTTTTCGATTAATAATCATAAACAATACATTTTTTTTAAGCATTCAATTAAAAATTATTAATATGATCATCCCATTCCTTTGGTTTTGGCTCGTGTAATTTACCGACAGATTTTGCTACAATGGTAGAAACTGTGGCATCTCCGGTAACATTGATAACTGTTCGCATCATATCCAGTGGACGGTCTATGGCAAATATCAACGCTAGTGCAATAGGTAACTTTTCCGAAGGAAAACCTAAAGCTTCCAAAACGATAACCAGCATAATCATACCCGCACCCGGAACGGCAGCCGCCCCAATTGATGCCAGTAAGGCAGTCAAAATAATGGTCATTTGGTTGGCAAATCCCAAACCTTCCGGCCATAAAACTTGTAAGATAAAGACAGCAGCTACAGCTTGATACAGACTGGTGCCGTCCATGTTAACCGTTGCACCGACCGGTAAAACAAAACTGGACACTTCTTTGTCAACGCCGACATGTTCTTCAACCCGCTCCATAGTAACCGGCAGGGTAGCAGCACTCGAACTGCTACTAAATGCCAGCAATTGTGCAGGTGCCAATTGTTTGAAAAACCAAAAAGGATTTTTGCCGGTAAAAAATTTAAACATTAACATATAAACACCAAGCATTAAAATTAATCCAATGATGACAGTCCCGCCATATTTAAGCAGACTACCGAGTAATTCCCAATCACCCGCCGTACCGACTATAACATTGGCAATCAACGCAAAAACAGCATAAGGAGCCGTCAGCATAATGATATCAACCATTTTTAGAATGGCTTCATTAAGAGAGTCGAACACTTCTTTTAGAGGTGCAGCTTTGTGTTCGGGTATTAAAATTAGCGTAATACCCAAGAAAATAGCAAAAAAGATCACTTGCAACATATTACTATTGTTACCCATTGCTTTAAATATATTATCCGGTACCATATCGACCAAAAATTGCAATTTCGGTTTGTTTTTTTGTTCTTGAGCTACCGTAATTTTTTTCTCAATCTTTTTGTTACTTGCATAAGTTTGTTCCAGTTTTTGTACAGTTGACAAGGGGATACCTTCACCCGGTTTGATAATATTGACACTTATCAATCCGATGGTAATTGCAAAAACAGTCGTAGTAATATAAAGAGCGATGGTTCGTAAACCTATGGTTTTAAATTTGGCGATATCTTTTAAATCGGAAACACCTTTAATAAGAGAAGCTAAAATCAAAGGAATGGCAATCAATTTCAATAGATTGACAAAAATCTTACCTATTGGCGCAATCCAATCATACGTGAGTTGTTTGCCGTAATCAAATTGTAATAAGATAAAGCCAACTACCAGTCCGGCAAGCATTCCTATGAGGATTTTCCAATGTAAAGCTAATTTTTTCATATTCTTGAGTTGAAAGTTTATAAAGTTTGTAATGTTTGTAAAGTTAAAAGTTATTCTCAATTCATCAGTTTATCAATTCATCAATTCAAAACCCGGCGCTTCGGTACAATCCCGACGTCCGTCGGGATCACTCAGCGACCTACTTCTCAATTCCTCACTCCTCATTCCTCACTCCTCAACATTAAACTCCAAAGTTTTCTCAGGCTTATACCACAATTCGCCATTCTCAATATACAACGGGCTACTGAAATTATTAGTAAACAAACCTCCGGTTCCCAAGCCTTGCGGTACAGTCACACCTAGTTGATAGGTGTATTGCGCAATGGCATTTAAGCCGACATTACTTTCCAATGCCGATGTAATCCACCAGCCTGCTTGAATACTTTCAGCCGCTTCAATCCATCCTTTTGTACCGGTAAATCCACCATGCAAAGCAGGTTTGATGATAATATACTGCGGACCAATGTACGACAAAAATTTTTGTTTGTCAAAAAGATGATTGTAACCGATTAATTCTTCGTCTAAAGCTATCGGTAAGGGCGTTTGCTCACAAAGTTGTGCTAAAATTTCTAATTGTCCGGCTTTGACAGGTTGCTCTATGGAATGCAAATCAAATTCTGACAGACGTTTGAGTTTTTCCATAGCTTCTTCGGGAGCAAAAGCACCGTTGGCATCTACTCTGATTTCAATATCCTCAGGTGAAAATTGACTGCGGATGTATTTTAACAAGTCTAATTCGTCTTGAAAATTAATGGCACCAATTTTGAGTTTAATGACTTTAAATCCGACTTTGAGTTTCTCTTTAATTTGACTAAACATAAATTCTTTACTACCCATCCAGATTAATCCGTTTATAGGTATTCCCGTTTTGCCTTCTGTAAAACCGGAAGGGTAGAGTAGGTGAGGTTGTTCGGCTTTCAGGCTTTGAAGTGCTGTTTCCCATCCAAAAATAATCGATGGGTAGTCGCGCAATTCAAATAAAATTTCTTCAGGCTTCAGGTTGATGTGTTGAACCAGCCAATTCAATTTTTCTTCATAATCAGTTACATCATCTGAAGATAAGCCTTTAAACAAATTGCATTCGCCATAACCCGTTTTGCCGGCATCTTCCAAAATTAAAAAATAGGTTTCTTTGGTAGTAAGAATACCCCGTGATGTCCCGGCAGGTTGTTTGAAATGTAATATATATTTAATGTATCGGGCTTTCATTTTTCTTTGTTATCGGTTTTATCCGTTGTTTCATCGGAATTTTCTTGTTTCTTTTTGCCACCGAATTCCAGTTTATAAAAGACGTAACCAAAACCTGCAACCAAGTGCAACATGACAATGATAAATAAAATATTTGCTAAACTCATAATGTGTAAATTGTTATAAATCAATGATTAAACTTAACGGACAATGATCTGACCCCATAATATCGCTATGGATGATGACATCTTTTACTTTGTCAATGATGCGTTCACTGACCAAAAAATAATCGATACGCCAACCGGCATTACGAGCACGGGCATTAAAGCGGTAACTCCAGTAAGTGTATGCAATTTTGTCGGGATATAAATGACGGAATGTGTCTATAAAACCGGCATTGAGTAGGCTTGAAAATCCTTGAATTTCCACTTCGGTATAACCTGCGGTTTTGTTGTAATTGCTTTTTGGATTTTTCAAATCAATAGCTTGATGCGCAACGTTTAAATCACCTGTAATGATCACAGGTTTTTGTTGTTTTAACCCCGAAACATACTTTTGAAAATCCTTATTCCATTGTTTTTTATATTCTAAACGCTTTAAACCTTGTCCGGCATTTGGTGTATAGACATTGACCAAGAAAAAGTTTTGGTATTCGGACGTGATAACCCTGCCTTCGTTGTCGTGTTCGGACATATCAATACCGTAGGTTATTCTTGAAGGCTTTGGTCTTGATAGTAAAGCCGTCCCCGAATAGCCTTTTTTTTCGGCAGAATAAGCAAATATTTCGTAAGTATCTGCAAAATCTTTGAGCGCTTCCTGCACTTCATGTTCTTGCGCTTTGGTTTCTTGCAGACACAATATATCCGGATTGATTGAACGGATATTATCTGCAAAATTTTTTTTCATAATGGCTCTGATGCCATTGACGTTCCAAGAGGTAATTTGCATAAGTTATTTTTTAAGATGATTCAATCATTTTCAAATAATCCGCTTCCGAAATAATTGGTACTCCTAAACTCTCCGCCTTACTCACTTTGGAAGGACCGGGTTTGTCACCTGCTAGTAGAAAATCAGTGTTTTTACTGATAGAACTCACATTTTTACCACCGTTTTGTTCGATATTTTTCTTGAGGTCACTTCGTGAGAAATGCTCAAAAGTACCGGAAATAACAAATTTCTTGCCTTGCAATTTATCAACGATATTGTCATCTTCTTGACTTTCAAACTGCAATCCGGATTGTTTAAGGCGGTTAATCAACTCGATATTTTCCGGATTAGAAAAATAAGTTTTGATACTTTCGGCAATTTTTTCGCCTATTCCTTTGATAGCCGTAATCTCATCTACCGGAGCTTGTATCAGCGCATCAATATTTTTAAAATGTTTGGCAATTAATTTGGCTGCTATTTCCCCTACATGGCGAATACCAAGTGCAAACAAAACTTTTTCAAAAGCTTGATTTTTTGATTTTTGAATACTTTCAATAATATTTTGTGCCGATTTTTCACCCAGTCCTTCCAAATCTTTCAAATCTTCGATTTTTAAATCGTACAAGTCGGCAATATTGTGAATTAAACCGTTTTGAAACAGCAAGTTGATAATTTCCGGTCCCAAACCGTCAATATTCATGGCTTTACGACTGACAAAATGCTCAATTTGCGCCTTAATCTGCGGCTCGCATGTAGCGGTATTCATGCAAAAATAGTCAGCACCTTGTTTGATCAAAGGGGTATTACAAACAGGACAGTGGCTCACAAAACTTATTAGAGAAGCACCGGGTTGCCGTTTTGATTTTTCTACTCCTACAACTTGTGGTATGATTTCACCTGCTTTTTCAACATAAACATGGTCATCAACATGCAGGTCCAGTTTCTTCATATTGTCTTCGTTGTGAAGGGTGGCACGTTTGACTATGGTACCGGCAAGTTTTACGGGTTCCAGATTGGCAACCGGTGTAACCTTACCTGTTCTACCTACCTGAAAATCAACGCTTA
>JALVLX010000228.1 GCA_027032855.1 Flavobacteriales bacterium
CTCGTTTTAATTCCATAAACTTTTAGTTTAAAGCTTCTTCAATGTATTTGATTGCTTGACCCACAGTTTGGATTTGTTCAGCTTGATCATCCGGGATTTGAATATCAAATTCTCTTTCAAAATCCATTATTAATTCAACTGTGTCAAGTGAATCAGCCCCTAGGTCAGTTGTAAAATTAGCTTCGGGGGTTACATCATTTTCGTCAACGTCTAATTTGTTAACTATAATTGCTTTTACTCTTGATGCAATGTCAGACATAATATTTGTTTTTAATTGATTAATGTTCGGCAAAAATAAAAAACTTTGTAAATATACAAGTTTTTTTGGTCATTTTTTTCTCTTATAACCAAAATCATGCCGAATTTTTCTGTTTATACATTATATTATATGTTTTTTTATCAAAAATTTGTCAAAAAGTTTTTTTTAAAACGCACAAAATACGTTATTCTTTAAGAAAAAAATGCCCAATAAATGTTTTTTCATAATTGTAACTACTTGTTTTTTGCCGTTTGTGTTATGTCTCAAAAATACAAAAAAACACTCACTAACCGGAAACATTCAACATTCAACTCAGGTTATTGAGCTTGTCGAAAAATAACTTTCAACTACTTTTATACTTTTTTGTGTAAATTAGCGTTTTATTATATTAGAGCTTTCCGGATGTGCCGGAACAAAATTTCAATTTATGAACAAAAAGTTTTTTGTTACTTTTTTCGGGCTATTCGGTTTGACGGTTTTGTTGATGCGTTGCTCAACACAGCGTAATAATTTTGTCAATAGAAACTTGCATGAGCTTTCGACCAGATATAATGTGCTTTTTAACGGTGAAGAAGCGTTAAATGAGGAAGTTATGAAAATGCATGAAAATTTTCATGATAACTTTTTTGAAGTTTTGCCGGTTGAGCGGTTTAATGCCGAATATGTTATCAATCTGCCCGGACAACAAAAAAGCGGCGGCAATTTGGACCGTGCCGAAGAAAAAGCGGTCAAAGCCATTCAAAAACATTCCATGGAAGTAAGAGGGGTGCAAGAAAACAATCAAATTGACAAAGCCTATTTGCTTTTGGGCAAAAGCCGTTATTATCAAAAACGTTTTATGGCGGCTCTTGACGCATTTAATTATGAATTAGATAACGATTTCAAATCCGACATGCGTCCGCTTTTCAAATTGTGGAAAGAAAAAGCCAATATCCGGATGGAAAATTATTCGACGGCTATTCGCAATTTGCAATTTCTTGCCCGTCAAAAAAATACGCCGCAAGACATACAATCCGAAGCTTATGCTTATGCCGGTCAGGCTTTGATTAAAATTGACAGTTTGGCATTGGCAGCTGAAAGTTTGCAAAAAGCTGCTACGCTGGCAAAAGACAAAGAGCACAAAGGCCGCTATTATTTTATCACGGCACAATTGCTGGACAAAATAAAATTGCGGGACTCGGCGGTTTCTTTATTAAAGCATATTGAAGAACAAAAACGTCCCAGAAAATACAGAATTCAAGCAGAATTGTATCGCTATCACCTGTCTTTAGATAGTACGGAACAACATCCGGAAATGTTGGAATCTCTTTATACAAAACTGAAACGCTATGAATTTCATAAGTTTTATCCTTATATCAACTATGAGATAGGTGAGATTTTTCATCACGAAGATAGTCTGAAATTGGCGGTGGATTATTACACCAAAGCTACCCGCTCGCAAGACAAAATATTGAAGGAGAAAGCTTATGAGCAAATGTCAAAAATAGGTTTTCAAAAGAAAGATTATTTAATGGCAGGGGCTTATTTGGACAGTTTGTTGCAAGTGATGCCCAAAGAAACCTTAAAATATTTAAAAACCAAGCACAAACGCGCTAATATTGACGATATTATAGTGCTTGAAAAAATGATTAAACGCAACGACAGTATCATGACACTGGTGCGTGCGGACAGTTTGACACGTGTCAAAATGATACAGGATTATATAGATAAGTTGCGCGAAAAGGAAACAAGGGAGATGGAGGAAAAAGCCTCGCAAACAGATTTTACACAAGTAAAACCCAAATACACGAGTTTTTATTTTTATAACAATGCTTTGGTCGAAAAAGGAAAAGCTTATTTTAACAAAACTTGGGGCAAAGTGGCGGTGGCGGACATGTGGCGTTTGAAAAATAAGATGAGTATAGATGATGATGAGGTTGCTGTTGAAGACGATGACGATGATGAACAAACATCAGATGATGAAGAAAAAGAAGAAAAACTTCCGGAAAAATATCGAGTAGGTTTTTATTTTAAACAAATTCCTTCAGAACCAAAAAAAATTGACAGTATTCTAGGTGATTTGAATTATGCACATTATCAGGTGGGTATGATTTACTATGAAAAATTTAGAGAGTTGGAAAAAGCCAAAGACAATCTTGAAACCATGTTAAGTTCCAATCCTAAACCGGAATTAGTACCTCCGGCAAAGTATAATTTGCACAAAGTATATAAAGATTTGGGTAAAACATTGTTAGCTGAACACTTGGCACAAGAAATAGTCAATAAATATCCGGAAAGCATTTACGCAGAATTGATAAAGAATCCGGATAAAATTTCAGACCGGTCCAATAAAGAGTTTCAGCAGGCTTACGAAAAATTGTACAGATTTTATGAAGCTCAAAAATATGACAGTTTGCTACAAGCTTCCGAACCTTTGTTAATCAAGTTTAATTTTCACCCCGAATTGGGTAAAATAGAATTGTTGCGTTCAACGGCTATTGCCCGTAGTCAAGGATTGGCAGCTTATGAAAAGGCTTTGCAAGATATCATTCTAAAATATCCGAAAAGTCCTTATGAAGCAGAAGCAAAAAAACGTATGGAATTGGTCAATAAGTACAAGAAAAAAGTTTATACAAATGCCCAATCCGATTCGTATAAGCTGGTTATTCCTTATGATATTTTCAATCCGGCAGTTGATGATTTTATTGCTTGTATAGAATCTGTTATTGAAGAAACCAAAAGCACCCACTTACATATCTCAAAGGATCCGTTTACGGCTCATCAATCCTTTGTGGTGGTACACAATTTTTTCAGTGAACAATCAGCCGGATATTTGGTGGACTTGCTTCAAAAAAGTACTTGTAAATCACAGGATTATTTCATAATATCGTCAGAGAATTATAAAATTCTTCAGCTTACAAAAATGTTAGATAAATACAAAAATTTTATTAGTAAAAACAGTAAAGCACAAAATAAAAGTCAAATAAAAAAATAACATAAGATATGTTTGCAGATAAGAAAAAAAGACCATCAGAAAATTCAAAATTGCCAAATTATATAGGTGTTAGCACCAATATAAAAGGCGATATAAATTCCAAAGAAGATTTTAGAATCGACGGACAATTTGAAGGAAATTTAACCACTACCGGCAAAATTGTTTTAGGCGAAAAAGGTGTTTTAGATGGCAATATCAAATGTGGAAATGCTGAGATTCTTGGTAAGGTGTCAGGAGATTTTGTGGTTGACAATCTGTTGAGCCTTAAATCGACCGCAAAAATTGACGGCAATGTTGTTATTGGTAAGTTATCCATTGAGCCCGGAGCTTTTTTTAATGCCACTTGCCAAATGAAAAATGCTCAAACTGTAAAAAATGTCGAAGCTAAAACCAAATAACCCCCGTAAATTTATTCAGTTTACCGCCATTCCATTTGAGATGTTTCTCATCATTTTTGGAGGCTATAAATTGGGCGCTTGGTTGGACACAAAATATCCCAATGAGCAAAATATTTATTTAATCATTTCAACTTTGTCAGCTGTTTTTTTGGCAATGTTTTATATCTTGTGGCGAGTTAAAAAATTGTCAAAATGAAAAACAAACAGTTCTATTTATATTTCTCAGCCATTGCTATTTTTGTAGTTACGTATTTTTTAAACATCTTTTTTATTGACCTTTTTTGCGTTGAAAACACGACATTTATTTGGCAGTTTTACTATTTTATTTCAGGTGTTACCGCCATTATGCTTGGCTCTTTGGTTTTGATGTTTTTCTTTAACAATCGTTATACAGGGCACACCTTTATCTCTTGGACCATGATTAAGCTCATGGCAGTCATGGCTTATTTTTTAATATTCGTGTTTGAGCCCGGTATCACGTTAAAACACAATGTGTTATACAATATTGTAAGTTTGTATTTGGTCTATTTGGTTTACGAGGTATTTTTTACGGTTATATTATTAAAAAAATCGGAATGATGTTTCGGTTACACAAAATCATGAATCACTTCGTGATTGATTTTTGAAAACAATACTTCTTCTAATTGTTTAGAAATATTTTCAGGGTATAAAACATGCACGTTAGCACCGGCATCAAGTGTGAAACATACCGGCAAGCCGGAATTTTTCCGGATTTCTCTAATCTGATGAATTATTTTTAGCGTATCCGGCTGCATTAAGATGTAGTTGGGGGCGGACGTCATCATAAGGGCATGCAGACTGAGCGCTTCGGCTTCAGTCAGTTTGATAAAGTTTTCCAAATCACCTGTTTCCAAATATTTGGTCATTTGTAATGTGTGTTCAAAAGCCTGTTTTTTCCGGATGTCTTTGAAGGGGTGGTTATTCATTAAATTGTGTCCGGCTGTGCTGGATACTTTTTTTTGGCCTTTTTCAACCAGAACAATGCTGTCTCTAAAATTGTTGAAAACGGGATGAATATCAAATTCCGGTAAAACGGCATACAAATCTGACGTGTTTTTTATGTTGGGATGATATCCCCAAATCATAACCGGATGCGCTACACTTCTGGCGGCACTTCCCGAGCCGAGCCGGGCTAAAAAAGAAACTTTTTTGTTGTAATATTCGTCTGATTTTAGAGGCAACAATTGTTTTTCCAAATCAATGATGATTTTTGCCAAGGCAGCAAAACCACTTGCAGACGAGGCAATACCACTGGAGTGCGGAAATGTATTGCGGCTGGAAATTTCCCATTGAAAAGCTGTAATAAAAGGGGCGTAATCCCGTATTTTATTAAAAAATCCGGCTATTTTCGGTTCAAAATCCGGTTGGTGTTTCTCGTCAAAATAAAACTTGAATAAAACTTCAGAGACAGGTTTGTCTAAAGCGGTTAACCGTGCGGTGGTTAGCGATTGTGCTTGATTAAGCGTAAAGCTTATGGAGGGATTCATCGGCAGTTGCAGTCCGTGCTTTCCCCAATATTTGACCAAGGCGATGTTGGAAGGAGCAGAAGCATTGATAACCAATTGTTCGGGCAATTGATTTGGTTTTGCATTTCTTATAAAATCTTGTTCTCTAAATTCCATTTTTTTGTTCTAGTGTTTATATATTGGCTGATACCGGTTGAATATCTCTCACACGCAACTGTAGCGTTACCCGGTTATTCCAATGATTTTCATCCAGTGTGTAAGCTACGGATAGAGGTACGCCTGATCTGACCAGCTCTGCTTTATCTGCCATGTTAAATGCAATACCATTCATTGTAAGACCGGATTTTAGTTCTCTGAGGGAAATTTTTAAATGATTGCCGTCTTTGCCAACAACTTTACTGTAACCTGTATCATTGACGCCGGTTGTAACAAAAACAGGGTTCATATTACCGGGTCCGAAAGGCGCCATTTGTCTCAGGATATTATAAAACTTACGGCTGATATCTTTAAATGACAATTCCGTATCTATCACAATTTCGGGCACTTTGGAAGCTTCTGAGATTGTGTTTTTGACAACTTCTTCAAACTTGGCTTTAAATTTGTCCAGATTTTCGGGGGCAATTGTCAATCCTGCGGCATATTTATGGCCACCAAATTGAATAATGAACTCGCTACAAGCTTGCAAGGCGTCATAAACATTATAGCCTGACACAGACCGTACTGATCCGGAAATAATATCTTGAGAGCCTGTAAAGACGATAGTAGGACGATAGTAAGTTTCAATCAGACGACTGGCGACAATTCCAATCACACCTTTGTGCCAGTCGGGGTGATAGACAACGGTTGAAAAACGGTCTTCTTCTTTTTGTTCTTTAATTTGTTTTAAAGCTTCGTCGGTAATTTTTTGGTCAAAACCGCGACGTTGTTCATTATAGAGTTCTATTTCATCGGCAAAACGGTTGGCTACCGCCAAATCTTTTTCTACCAACAACTTAACGGCTTCTTTTCCGTGTTTGATACGTCCGGCGGCATTGATACGAGGCGCTAATGTAAACACGAGGTCGCTGATATCAAGTGTTTTTTCTTTTTTGGTGCGGGATAATGCCCGTAGTCCGGCACGCGGATTTTTTTCTATTTGTTTCAGTCCGTAATAGGCCATAATCCGGTTTTCTCCCGTAATAGGAACAATATCAGCTCCGATACTGACAGCTACCAGGTCAAGATAAGGGACGATATCATCTAATGGCAATTGTTTTTTTTGTTGGAGGGCTTGAATCAGTTTAAAGCCAATGCCTGCACCACTGAGTTCTTTGTACGGATATGGACAATCGGGTTGTTTGGGATTCAAAAAAGCAATGGCGGGGGGCAAAATCTCTCCCGGTGTGTGGTGGTCACCAATGATAAAATCAATGCCTTTTCCGGTTGCATACTCTATTTTGCTTGCGGCTTTTGTGCCACAATCCAAAGCGATGATTAATGAAAAACCGTTGTCTGCCGCATAATCAATACCCTGAATGGAAACACCGTAACCTTCACTATAGCGATCAGGGATGTAAGTGTCAACATGTTCGTAAAAATCTTTCAAATATGAATAAACTATTGAGACAGCCGTGGTACCGTCCACATCATAATCTCCGTAAACCAGTATTTTTTCGTTATTTTGAAATGCTTTTTCAAGCCGGTTGACAGCTATATCCATTCCTTTCATCAGAAAGGGGTCATGCAAGTCGGCAAGGTTTGGTCTGAAAAACCGGCGGGCTTCTTCAAAATTGGTTATACTGCGTTGCGCCAACAAAACGGCGTTTTTCTCAGGTATATCAAGCTCATTTTGAAGGCGTTTTACAATCTCTGAATCCGGTTCCGGTTTATATTTCCACTGCATAAAATCGTTGTTGTAAATTTAGTTTCCAAATTTACAAAAATTACGGTGGAAATAAAGAAGTTTCTTGTTAAAGTTTAAATTACGGTTTTATTTGTTAAACAATTTTTGCCACCAAGCTTTTTTCTTTTTGTCAAAGTAATCGCCGTAGCCGTAACCATAGCCGTAACCGTATTTATGACCATAACCGTATTTTTTGAAAGTTGTGACTTTAAAATCGTTATAAACGATACCGATATTATCTATTTGTTTTTTCTTATGTTTTTCATCGATATTTTTTACTAACGATTTGAGTGTGAAGTCTTCACGTACAATAAATATTGATATATCTGCAAATTTTTGTAACTCCATGGCGTCAGATACCAAGCCGATAGGAGGGGTATCAATGATAATTTGATCGTAACGTTTTGACAACTCTTCAAACATTTCTGCTGTTTGTTCATTCAAGATTAATTCGGAAGGATTGGGTGGAGTTTTGCCTGACAGAATCAAATCCAGATTGTCTATACTTGTTGGTACAATGATGCTGTCTAAATCTGTTAAACCGCTCAAATAGTGTGATAAACCTAAGTGTTCGCCTTTGGCTTCATCAAAATAAT